>CAZXVG010000001.1:0-24579 GCA_964644205.1 uncultured Dehalococcoidales bacterium
GGCGGCCACAACTTCTTTCGCATCAGGGTCGCTGATTCCGAAATCGGGGCCGTTAGCGAGCCGATAGATATCCTGCTGGCCCTGAACCAGGAGAGCCTTGAACTGCATAAGAACGAGCTATCGGGGGCGGGAGTGGTTATCTTTGACGAGGCGAGGGTGAAGGCTACCGGCGGCGAAAGATTTCTCCCGGTTCCCATGGACAGGCTGGCCGAGGAGAAGGCCGGCAGCCGGATAATGGCGAATACGGTAGCCCTGGGGGACTGCCTCGGGCTAACGGACTACGACCTTGAGCTTCTGGATGGCGTCCTGCGGGACTATTTCGGTGAGGGGAAGCTTAGCGAGGCTAATATCGAGGCGGCCCGGGCGGGCTATGAATACGCACGGGAGAATTTCAAGAAGATTTCCCCGGTTAGGCTGGGGACGCTGCGCCGGAAGAAGGGGCTGCTGCTTAACGGAAGCGACGCCCTGTCCCTGGGGGCCCTGGCCGCCGGGTGTAGATTCATGGCAGGCTACCCCATGACCCCGGCCAGCCCCATTCTGGAGTATCTGGCGTCTAAGGCTGAGGCGATGGGCCTGGTGGTGGTGCAGCCGGAGGACGAGATTGCCGCCATTAATATGGCCATCGGGGCCGCTTACGCCGGAGCCAGGGCAATGACGGCTACCTCGGGCAGCGGTTTCTGCCTCATGGTGGAGGGGCTGGGGCTGGCCGGACTAACCGAGACCCCGCTGGTGGTGGTGGATGCCCAGCGCCCCGGCCCGGCGGTGGGTCTCCCCACCAGGACCGAGCAGGGCGACCTTCAGTTCGTGCTTAGTGCCCACCACGGTGACGTCCCGCGGGTCGTCCTGGCACCGGCTACGGTAGAGGATGCCTTCTGGCTGACGGTTAAGGCCTTCAATCTGGCGGATAGATACCAGTTACCGGTTATCATCCTTACCGACCACTACCTGGCCACCTGCTACGCTACGGTTGGCGGTTTCAGCCTTTCTCAGGTAACCATCGACCGGGGCGAGCTCTTTTCGGGTAAGCCGGAGGAGTATAAAAGGCACGCCCTTACCGAGTCCGGCATCTCTCCGCGGGCCTTTCCCGGGCTGAGCCCGGCCCTGGTGGTGACCGACTCCGACGAGCACGACGAGGCGGGCCACCTCACCGAGAGCGCCCGGATAAGGGCTGAGCAGGTAGCCAAGCGGCTGAGAAAGATGGTCTCGCTGAGAGGTGAGATTTCGCCCCCGGAGCTCTACGGGCCGAAACAGGCCGAGCTTACCCTGGTGGGCTGGGGCAGCACCTACGGGGCCCTCCGGGAGGCGGTGGACGTGCTGGCTAAGGAGATTAAATTAAACCTGCTCCACTTCCGGGAGCTCTGGCCCTTCCCGGCTGAGGCGGTAAGCGAGGTGCTTAGCGGCACCGGGAGGCTCTGTGTCGTGGAGAATAACGCCACCGGACAGCTGGCCCGCTTAATCAGGGCGGAGACGGGCCGGGGGATTCCCTGGAAAATCCTGAAGTATGACGGCCGCCCCTTTACCCCGGCTTACATTATTGAGGAACTAAGGAAGGGGGAAAGCTAGTATGGTGACCATGGATGATTATACCGGCCTTGAGCCCGCCTGGTGCCCCGGGTGCGGTAACTTCGGCATACTGAGAGCCCTTAATAAGGCCCTGGTCGAGCTTAAACTCAAGCCGCATCAGGTGCTCATGGTTTCCGGTATCGGGCAGGCCGGGAAACTGCCCCACTACAGCCGGGGTAACGTCTTTAACTCCCTCCACGGCCGGGCGCTGCCGGTGGCCGTCGGGGCCAAGATGGCTAACCCGGAGCTTACCGTTATCGCCATCGGCGGCGACGGCGACGGCTACGCCGAGGGAGGTAATCACTTTGTGCACTCCCTGCGCCGTAACCACGATATCACCTACCTGGTGCACGATAATCAGGTATACGGGCTTACCAAGGGACAGGCCTCGCCGACCAGCGATGAGGGCTTCGTCACCAAGACCACGCCCCAGGGCGCCTCCCCGGCGATAAACCCGGTGGTGCTGGCGATAGTTGCCGGCGCTAGCTTCGTGGCCCGTGCCTTTGCCGGCGATATCGATTACCTCTCGGAGCTTATCCAGAAGGGGATTCGGCACCGGGGTTTCTCCCTTATCGACATCCTGCAGCCCTGCGTTACCTTCAACCATAAGAACACCTTTAAGTGGTACCGGGAGCGGGTCTACAGGCTGGATGAGGAGAAGGGCTACCGCCCCGGTGATAAAAAGCAGGCCCTGGAGAAGGCCTGGGAGTGGGGAGAGCGCATCCCGATTGGCCTAATCTACGAGCAAAAACGCCCTGCCTTCGAGGACAGACTGCCCACCCTTGGGAAGGGGAGCCTGGTTAAGCAGAGGCTTAAGCCGGTAAGGGTAAGGGCGCTTCTCAAGGAGTTCGAGTAGAAAGCAAAGGCCAGCCGGGCCGAGCTTGCCGGGAGGTAGCTGGCTCTTCTTGACTCAGCCGCCCTGATTAGAGAGGCAATATACCCCTTCCCTTGAGAGACCGGTATCTATTTGTTGGTGATTCTACAGCCCGGCGGGGTCACCACCAGCACCGGGGTGAGGGACTGACTGACCACCTTCTCGGCGACGCTGCCTGACCACCAGCGGGAGACCCCGGTCTTACCGTGGGTACTCATCACGATGAGGTCTACCTGCTTCTCGTAGGCGTAGTCCAGTATCTCGTCGGCGGGCAGGCCGACGGCGATATCGGCCTCCGCGGCGATACCCTCCGCCTTCAGCCTGTCTACCATCTCGTTCAGGTAGTTCTTCGCCTGGACCTCAGCGGTCTCCTTGGCGTCGCGGTAGTCGCCTTCAGCCATCTCACGGGGGAGATAGCCGGGCAGACTGACCGGCTCGATTACCCGCAGCAGAATCACGGTGGGCACCTGACAGCCGGTGGCAATTGATTTCACATGCTCCAGGACGCACTCGGCCAGCTTGGAGCCGTCCATGGGCACCAGTATTTTTTGGTACATCTCTATCTCCTTCGCAGCTTTTCTGTTGGGGCGGGGTAGCTCGTAACGTGCTATTTACTTGCCTTTTCCTTCTTTTTCTTAGCCGAGACGGTGACCTTCTTGGCTTTAGCCTCGGCCTTCTTGGGCAGGGTGACCTCGAGGACGCCGTCTTCGTAATCGGCCTCAATCTTCCCGGCATCCACCTTGCTGGGGAGGGATATGGAGCGGTAGAAGCTGCCGTAGGAACGCTCGCAGCAGTAGTAGCTCTCCTCCTTAACCTCGCTCTCCGATTGCTTCTCTCCCTTGATGGTCAGCATGTCGCCCTCTATGGAAACGTCGATGTCCTTTTCCTTTACCCCCGGGAGGTCTGCCTTGACCACAAACTTGTCTTCCTTCTCGAACACCTCCACCGCCGGGGCCCAGGCCATCTCCCGTACCGGGAAGCGCCGCCACACGGCCGGGGCAAAAGGCCGGCCGAAGATGTCCTCGAAGCGCCGTTCCATCTCTTCCAGCTCCCGGAACGGTCTCCAGGGGGCGACTCCCCGGGACGGTTGCCATCTTTCCATGGTTATAACTAATACCTCCTTTGCTTTGGTTAATCAGTGCTACCCCGCCTCTTTAGAGATTAGTCGATAAATGGTGACAAAGTCATAAAATGCAGGGCGAAAAAATAAAATAGTCGTGACATATTCCAGGGGGTTTTGTCGGCCGGTCTTTCCGGATGTGATATAAATGTTATAAATCTTTTATCTTTTGGGGTTGGATTTTACAACAAATCTACACCCGGTGTGTTAAACTTTCACCTAAATCCTGTTCAGGGTAAGGGTGGCAGTCTGTTCGTGAGATAGGCGAGATGAAGCAGCGGGTACTGGTAGTTGATGACGACCTGAGGATAGTAAGGTTTATCCGGCTCAAGCTTACCGCCAGCGGCTATCAGGTGTCTGCGACCACTGATGGAGGGGAGGCGCTGGAACTGGCGCGGGCAGAGCAACCCGATGTCACGGTTCTGGATATCATAATGCCCGGTATGGACGGCTTTGAGGTGCTAAGGAAGCTGCGCGCCTTCTGCGACCGGCCGGTGATTGTCATCAGTGCCCGGTCGGAAAACGGCCCGGAAGCCCTTAAGCTCGGGGCCAGCGATTTCATGTTAAAGCCCTTTGACATTAACGACCTGGTGGCCCGGATTCAAAGAGCGCTGGGCTAGGGCGATGGGTGGCTGGCTACCCCCCGGCTCAGGCTCGGGGACTCTTTCCCAGGGGGATAGTGAACAGGAAGGTAGTGCCTTCCCCGGGTTTTGATTCCACCCAGATACGGCCGCCGTGAGCCTCCACCAGCCGCTTGCAGACTACCAGACCCAGGCCGGTCCCCTTGGTTTGGGCCCCTCCCAGCCGGCTGAAGGGCTCGAACAGGCCCTCTTGCTCCTCGGGCGGTATCCCCGGGCCGTGGTCGCTGACGCCGATGACCACGTTCTTCTTCTCCTGCCGGGCAAAGACCCTGACCTCGCTGCCCTGGGGAGAGAACTTGCAGGCGTTATCTATGAGGTTATAGAGGGTGCTCTCCAGCCTGACCGGGTCGACAATCACCCGGGGAAATTTATCGGGGATAGCAAGCGAGACCGGGTGTCTCGGGTGCTGACTGGCCGCCGCCAGCACGGCTTTGCCGGCGATTTCTCTGATGCTGACCGCCTTCTTATTCAGCTTCAGGCGGTCGGCCTGGTATCTCGATAGCTCTAATAGGTTATTGAGTATCGCGGTCAGCGACTCGGAGCCCCAGACCGCGTCCTCAAGGAGCTGGCGCCTTTCTTCTTGAGGGATTCTATCGTCCATGGCCGTCCTGATAGCGCCGTTTACCACGGTAAGAGGCGTCCTCAACTCGTGGGAGACGAGGCCGATGAACTCGTCTTTCAGTTGCTCCACCTTCTTGAGCTCGGTGATGTCCTGCCCCTGAGCGATGGTGGCCAGGGGGGTCCTGCCGTCGGTATCGAAGATTGTTGCCGAGTTCCAGAGGACGGTGCGCACAGAGCCGTTAACATGCCGAATGGGGACCTCGACGACCTCCCATCGTTCGCCCTCCCTGGTAGTAGAGTCTATCTTCTTCAGCGCCTCATCCAGTTTGTCCGCCGGGATGAGGATATCGACCTTTTTGCCCAGCACTTCATGGGCGCTGCGTCCCGTGAGCCGCTCGAAGGCGTGGTTAAAGCGGGTAATCTTTAGTTCCGGGTCCCAGACGATAATCGGGGCATTGGCATGGGCAAACAGGTTATCCAGATAGTCACGCGTCTGGCGCAGGTTCTCCTCCATCTTCCGGCGCTCGGTGACGTCCTGGGCGGTGCCGAAGCCGCCTTTAAGCATGCCCTCCTCGTCGAACTCCAGCTCGGCTCTATCGCGCACCCATCTTATCTCATCTCCCACTATGATGCGGTGCTCGGCGTCGTACTCCTCGCCCTGGAGGGCTGCCTGCCACCTGCTGTCGACGTATTCCCGGTCTTCCGGGTGCACGCAGGAGAGGAACGTCTCGTAGGTCATGGGCTTACCCCTGGGGATGCCGAAGATACGGTGGGTCTCATCGGACCACAGGAGTTCATTACGCTGGACATCCAGACGCCAGCTGCCGGTTTGAGCCACCGCCTGAGCACGGTTCAGGTCCTGGTGGGCTTTCTGCAGCTCTGCTTCCGCCTCCTTGCGCTCGGTGATGTCACGATTGGAAGCACGGCGCCCCAGGAGATTGCCCTCGGCATCCAGAGCCGGTTGGCAGGCATGGCTTATCCAGCGCTCCTGTCCGTCGCGCCGTATTATCCGGAATTCAAGCTCGACCCCTTCCCGGTGGTGCATGTCTTCCTTCATGTGCGCCCTTACCCGCTGGCGGTCGTCGGGGTGCATTATGCTCAGGTAGAGCTTGGGGTCGCTGACAAACTCGGCGCTGGTATATCCCGTGAAGCGTAGGCATGACGGCGAAACATAAAGGAACCGGTCATCCGGGTTGCGCCAGTACTCCCAGTCATAGGCGAACTCGGACACTATCCGGAACTTTTCCTCGCTCTTTCTTAACGCCTCCTCCGCCTGCTTACGCTCGGTGATGTCGTTACCGTATATATTTACGTATCCCGCGCTGGTTACGGGAACAAAGTTCATCATAAATACGCGGTCTTTACCTGCGGCTTCGATTACCCGGGACGAGCCGCTGTCCAGCACCTCGGCGGCTATCTCTCGGTAGCGGCTAGGCAGCAGTTGCCCCGGCCGGCACTTGAAGGAAGGCAGCTGGGAGCAGACGGTATTGGCGAACAGGATGGAACCGTCCCTATCCACTCTCAGTACGGGACTGGGGTTTTCCTGGGGGAACCTGGCTAAATCTTCAAGCTGCAGGTTAGCCTGGGCAAGCTTGCTTTGCGCCTGTTTGTAAATAGCACTCTCGATGGTGTCCCACTTGTCATCCTGCTTGACCAGGGCAAACTGGTGGTTCTTGACCACGTCTATTACGGCGGCGCCGTCGCATTTATCCAGGCAGTAGCTACATATTGCCAGCATCCGGTATTTTCCGATAACAGCATTTACCTTGGCTTCATACTCGGTGAAGGCCCGCCAGTGATTTCTCCCCAGCCAGAAGGCGTTGCCGCTCAGCCGTAGACCGGCGTAGCCCCTGGCGAGAGCCTGTTCCAGTTTGCTGAGCCAGCCCTTGAGCACCCGGTCTTCGTTAAAGGTGCCCCCCGCTAGATACCATTCCCGGTAGGGCGATATCTCGATGCCGCCCTGGCTCAGGTGTTGGTCGAAACCCGGCACCGCTTCTCTCATGGCTTCTTGCGCCTCGGCGACCGTGAGCGGTTCCGAGGTAACCCACAGGCAGAACTCGTTACTCTCCAGGCCGGCCCGGAAATAGGGGACGAGGATACTAATCAGGTCCTGTTTGGTGCGGTAGAACTGGCAGAAGTGCGTTCCCCAGGGCACGCTGCCAATCACCTCGATGCCGCTGTATCGCGTTTCGCTTTCCATAGCGTCTCCCCGGGGTTAGTTTAGGAGAAGCCTCTCTGGCTTGCATCACATATTACCATTGCCTCTGCCCGGTTTCAACTGGCGGCGTTCTGTCGAAGGGCTTTAGTTAAATGTCATGAAAACGTAATAGATTTCAGCTTCCTTTTATGACTTTGCAACGGGGTATGTCCTAAAGTAACTGATGACCGGTAGCGTTTGAGCATCCGGTCAGCCGGCCTCTCTAAAGAGGCCGGGCAATATTTAAATGTCTAAGGAGGACAACATGGAAGACTTAGCGGCACTGGTAAAGTCCACGGTAGACGAAATCCAGAAGGTAATCTCTTCAGCCTCGATTGTGGAAGAACCAACGGTCGTCGGGGAGACCACTATTCTCCCTCTGGTGAGCACCGGCTTCTGGTTTGTCGGTGGCGGCGGACACGACAGGTTAACCGAGAAAAAGGTCAAGGAAGGTGAGAAATACGGTACCGGTGGTGGCGCCGGCATCCGGGCGGTGGCACTGGTAATCATAGATAAAGAGGGAACCAGGGTCGAGCCCATCAGGGGCCTTGTCTCGGGTACCATCGAGAAGATAGCCGAGAAGGTACCGGAGATGGTTACCGCCTTCCGGGGACAGCAGAAGCAGGGTTAGACGATTGGTTGCCGGTATCGTAGTTGGCAGTATAGTCGGCGCTATTGCCTTAGTACTGTGTATCCCGTTCTACGGGTCGATTGAGGTAAGGGCTGAGGAAACGTTCGACTTCAGACTGAGACTGAGGTGGCTGTTCGGCGCCTTCAAGCGGCAGTTTCCCGGCGCGAAGCCGGAGCCGGCGGGGGGCGAAGGCGGTAGGCGCGTCCCCGAGAAATACCGTCCCCGGCTCGTGTCTGGGGTGCTTGGCGATAGCGAGGACAGAGCCAGTTTGAATAGGCTAGTGAGCGCCTTGGTTCGCTCCGTCCGGGTGGAGAGCCTTGAGGCCGATTTCAGGCTGGGGCTCGAAGACCCGGCGGACACGGCGCTTGTCTTCGGGCCCGCCGGAGCCGTCTCAGTGCTCATTAATCTCTATACTGACCACAGTATCTGGCTGATTCCCGACATGGAGGGTGAGAGCCTTCAGGGACACCTGAACGCCAGATTTCGCTGGCGGCCGATACGATTGTTTCGCCCCGTGATGGGTTTCCTTTTCTCCGGGACGGGAAGAAGGATGGCAAAAAGGGCGCTCTTACGAAGATGATAAAGCAGGAAAGAATCGTGGTGGAGGTGCCGCTTAGGAGCCGGGCCGTAACTGTGGTTACGGTAAGCGAGGTTACGGGCGACTATCACTTCGGTGATGACGACGTAAGCTTCTACTGTTTTAAGCGGCCGGTGGCGGTAGCCGTGGCTACCAGGGAGGGAGTCAGAGCCTTCGATAACGATGGTGAGGAGATGGAGACTGCCGAGTTCATCGGCAGGTTCCCGGATGCCAAACCCCTGCTCGAGAAGAGACTGAAATCAAGGCGGAAACCTCAGAAGGACGCCAAGGGAGGAAAGGAGTGACCCTGGCTGGCTCTCCCGCCCTTTCATTATAGGGGTGGGATTCCGGTCAGGGTTAATAGCCTGGCCAAACCCAACCAAGAACAAGGCGAGTAGTGCTCCACGCTAACTCGCCTTGTTTTGTAACCTTACGCTTATCCGGTGGCTTGAGTTTAGCTATTCCCCTAAAAGGAGCTTCAGTTCCGTGATATGCTCCTGCTCGTCCTGGATTACGTGCCGCACGGTGTGTTCCAGCTGGAAGTATTCGTACTTGAGCTCGTCACGCATCTCCCGGATCTTGTCCAGTATCCCCAGATAAAAGTCAACGGCGTGCTTTTCGTCGTTAAGATTGACCTTGAGGATGTTGTTCGTTTCCTTGGCCGGATGGGTTTCCGCGATGCCCATCGACGGTACGCCGCCGAGGTAGGCGCCGATTAGTTCGCGGAACATGTCCTCGTGGCCTTTCTCGTCGTCGGCAAGCTCCTTCAGCCGGGCGATTATCGGCTCGGCGTTTATCCCGCTGACGCACTCGGCATGAGAGAGGTACTGTATCCGCGCCGCGTGCTCTAGCTCGAGGGCCTGGTTCATCATCCGAAGTAGTTCATCCTTTTTCGCCATTATATGGTCACCTCCTTTATTTCTGGCACCCCCATTTTAGGTAAGCGGCTATTGAAAAGTAATAAAATTAGTGGCCAGGAAGTTACAAAAAGATAACATTTCGCTGAAGTTTACCGGGAAGGCCGATTTTCTGTTCCTGAATGGGCCCGGTTATCTCATTTACCCTCCCTCAAATCCCTCAGCCTTTGCTGGGCCCTTTCCAGGGAAGTGGCGCCGCGCCACATACCCTGCCAGGGGTCTTTTTTCTGAGAGAGGCGGCGGAATATGTTCTTAATGTTGTAGCTCCGGGAGTTAAAATTCGGGGCGGTTACCCCCTCCCAGTCCACGGGGGCCGCTACCGGCGCCCCGGGCCTGGCTCTTACCGCGTAGGGCAGTACCGCAGTCTGCCCGTAGCTGTTGCGGAGATAGTCCAGAAAGACCCGCCCCCGCCTTTTGTCCTTACGCTGTTCGCTGGTTAGCGCCTCGGGTTCCTGCTCCGCTAGTGTCCTGGCTACCTCCTGAGCGAAGCCGTGCACCTCGTCGAAGCCGGCGCTCCCGTTCAGGGGGACGACCACGTGAAGGCCGCGCGAGCCGGTGGTCTTTACCCGGGGCGCAAGCCCCAGCCCTTCCAGGAGCTTTCTTAGGGAAAGCACCGCCCACCGGACGGGCTCAAAGTCATCGTCCGGGGGGTCGAGGTCGAAGACGGCTAGGTCGGGTTGGTCCAGGTGGCCCTTGCGGCTCAGCCAGGCGTGGGGGGTTATGCAGGCCTGGTTAGCCAGGTAGACCAGGGTGGCCGCATTCTGGCAGGCCACATGGCTAGTGCTGCCGCCCTCCTTTTTCACGGTGATGCGCTCTATCCAGTCCGGGAAATACTCGGGCGCCTCCTGCTGGTAGAACCCGTTCCCGTTTATGCCGTCAGGGAAGCGGTGCAGGGTGAGGGGTCTATCCTTGACGTAGGGGAGCATTACCCGGGCAATCCGGCGATAGTAGTCTATCAAATCGCCCTTGGTGAGGCCGCTTTCCGGATAAAAGAGCTTGTCCGTGTTGGATAGCTCTATGGTGTGGTGACCGATAGCGAGCTTGTTAGCCATGCCCTGACTCCAGCTGCTCAAGGGTTCTTCCGCTGAGGACAGACTTTGGCTCCGTTTTCACCGGGTTCCGTCTATCGTCCGCCTTTTCATCACGCATCTTGACCAGCAGCCACTTCTTCCTGTCCCCCAGCGCCGTCAGGGCATAGCCGCCCTCCAGCTTCTTCCCCTTGAGCCAGACGGCGATATGCCCCTTTTTCAGGGCTTCTGCCATCGGGGTTTCCCGGCCCTTTTCTTCTGTCAGGTTGTGGTAGGTGCCGCTGTCCCAGACTATCACCTTACCGGCGCCGTACTCCCCTTCCGGTATCATCCCCTCGAAGCCGGCATACTCCAGGGGGTGGTCTTCGGTGCGCATGGCCAGGCGCTTCTCAGCCGGGTCTGTCGAGGGGCCTTTAGGCACCGCCCAGGAAACGAGTACCCCGCCGATTTCCAGACGGAAATCGTAGTGGAGGCTTGAGGCGTCGTGCTTCTGGACAACGTATCTCGGCAATTTGGCCGGTTCCGCGCCCTCTTCCCCGGAAGGCTCTGAGGTGCGCCCGAAGTCTCGTTTCCGCCGGTACTCTCTCAAAGACCCTTCTTTACTCATATTTCTCTCCTTACGGATTACCCGTCTGGCTGCCTCCCAGCATTTCTTTTAGCTTCAGGGCGTTCTCGGCGGCATATCCCTTTTCATCGTTGTCAAAGTAGCAGTATACCTCTTTCCCTTCGCCGGCCCAGTTGGAAAACGACTCCGCCCAGTCTGTGAGCGCTTCCTGGCCATAGCTTCCGGTATAGGCGCCGTCCGGGCCGTGCAGCCTGACATAGACGAAGTCGCTGGTTACCGAACGCGGCGACTGTCTTCCCTCGAAGTCGTATATGCAGAAGGCGGCGCCCCTTTCGGCCAGGGCGTCTTCGGTCTGCTTACCGAACCAGCTCGGGTTACGGAACTCGAAGGCGTATCTACGACCCTGGGGCAGGGCCCTGAGGAAGCCCTCCAGCCTCTCGATGTTTGGTTTCCAGTGCGGCGGCAGCTGAAACAGGATTGGCCCCAGTTTATCCCCCAGCGTGGCTACCCGCTCCCCGAGGTTGGCCAGCGGCTCTGCCGGGTCCTTGAGCTTTTTCATATGGGTCATATAGCGGCTGGCCTTGACGGAGAACCGGAAGCCCTCCGGCACCGAGTCCCGCCACCTGGCGAAGGTCTCCTTCTCCGGCAGCCGATAGAAGGTGTTGTTGATTTCCGCGGTCTGGAAGTGCTGCGCATAGTATTCCAGCATGCGGCTGTCGGGCAGTTCTCGGGGGTAGAAGGGGCCCTTCCAGTGCTGGTAGTGCCACCCGGACGTCCCGATGTGTATCGATTTCGGTTCTCTCAATCTGCTCTCTCTTGCTTCTATAATGGGACACGCCTTTAGGCTGAGCCATTGGCCGCGCAGCTAAATTCAACATCCTTTCCCGTGTAAAAATCATAAAATCGGGCCCTTGAATCTGACATTTGTGTAACATTTTACACCTACGTTTCCCGCATCCAAAATGTCATGGTTTTGTAAGTTTTTGCCCCGCGGTTTTATGACTTTTTGATGCCGTCGGGTGTAGATTACCTATCGGCTTGCGGGAATCTTGGAGAAGGAGGTGGCACATGCTGTCCAAGGCTTTTGTCCTCATTGAGACGGAGAGGGGTAAGGCTAGAGAGATTAACCGGTTGCTGCGCAGGTTCAAGGAGATAATGTCAACCGACCTGGTGACGAACCCCTATGATATAATAGCGCTTGTCGAGGGAAGGACGGAGAAACAGCTTGAGGACTTTGTCAGTCAGGAACTGCGCTCGATTGACGGTATTACCCGGATGGTATTTTGCGAGGTAGTGCCGGCGGTGAGTCAAACGATGAGCCAAAGAGGGGTATCTAGGAGCCCGCTTTTGCTCTGAAGATACCATCGACCCGCGAAGTTCGTAGGGAATAAAGCCGGGAGGTCTGGCCAATGATTAACTTGAGTGACGATGTAAGATGGCTTCTAAAGGACGGGCGTGGGGAGTACTGCGCTAGCGAAGAAATATGTTTCCGGCTCATGCCGCCCACAGGCGGAAGGGTTACCCTTATGCTGGACGTGCCGGAGGACGATGATGTCGTCGTGGAAGACGGCGGTGTTATCTTGCTTCTCGTGGGGCGTGGCGTCGCCTCAACCCTGGAGGGGACGACCCTGGGTATCCAAGAGACCGAAGCTGGGCCGAGGCTGGTTATAAATCAGCCGTCGGCGGTGCTGGTGTAGCTAATGTTTAAAAAGATTCTGGCGTGCCTGGATGGTTCCAAACTGGCGGAGCAAATCTTGCCTTATGCTGGAGAGCAGGCCTTACGCTTTGAAAGCCAGCTCGTCCTCCTGCATGTACTAGCCCCGACGGATTTGCCCCCCGCTGCGGGGATAGGGGTCGGAGAGCTCATGAGAAAACAGGCTCAGGCGGAAGCAAAGTTCAAGACTTACCTTGAGCAACTGGCGGAGAGATTGCTCCGGGAGTATGATTTGCGGGTGGAGAGCGCCGTCGAAAGGGGAACTGTGGGGGAGACTGTTATCAATTACGCCACCCGGAATAGCGTTGAACTCATTGTGATTGCCACTCACGGCGAGGGCGGGCTGAAAAGGTTATTATTCGGAAGCGTCGTCGATTCTGTGCTGCGAAACTCTGATATACCCGTGCTGGTGATTAGACCCGCTGCTTAGCCTTTTTGTCGCCGCCCCGGCCTTCTATTCTACTCTCTTTGCCTTCAAGCACCTTTTAGGTTTTGAAGAAGCCCCCTATTTCCGCTGGCCAGTGTTTCTGGGCTTGAGGAATGTCATCTATCCCATCAAATCCGGGTTCGGCAACCGGTACTGCTCACTCCCCGAGGTCGAATTGCAGCGTCTCCCCCGGCGCTAGCTCAAAGGTATCGTCTCCGAAGCCGACGGTTATCGGGGCCAGGGCATAACGCCGTGTGCTTACCGTGAGACGATTCTGGGTGATGAGCAGGTTTATCCAGTGCTTACGGTAGAGAATGTCAAACCGTAGCTCCTTTAAGTCGCTGGGCAGGGATGGGTTAAGCTGCAGCCGGTCCTGGCGGGCTTCGATTCCGGCATAACAGCGCTGAACCAGGTCAACGGTGCCCGCCATGGCCCCGAGGTGAATCCCTTCGGGGGTGGTGCCTCCCTGGGTGTCGGAGACGTCGCTCTCCAGGGCTTCCTGGAACAGGTGCCAGGAAAGCTCGCGCTCCGAGCGGGCCAATACCCAGGCGTGAACCACCCGGCTTAGGGTAGACCCGTGAGAGGTGCGTTTCAGGTAGTATTCGATGTTCCGGGGGATGGTCTCGTGTTCGAAAGGGTAGTCGAGACGCCGGAATATCTCCCCCAGCTCGTCGGCGGAGAGGAGATAGAAGAGCATGAGCACATCGGCCTGTTTGGAGAGTTTATAGCGGTTGGGGGTGTCCCCCTCCGCTTCGAGGATGCGGTCCAGCCGCTGGACGTCCCCGTACTTTTTCTGGTAGCCCTCCCAGTTAAACTCTGCAAGCTGCTCATAGCCCTCGAACTGGCTGATGATTCCGTCGCCGTGAAAGACGACCCGCATCTTGCGGCTGATGTCTTCCCAGTGCTCCACCTCATCCCGCCTCAGAGCGAGCTTGTCCCACAGCGCCTCGCGGCGGTCGCCGGGAAGAAGCTCGATTGTCTCCAGGGCGCGGCACAACACCCAGACGGCCATGATATTGGTGTAGGCGTTGTTATTGATTCCCGGCTCGGCGGAATCGGGATAGGCGTCGTGAAACTCGTCGGGGCCCATGACGTTATGAATCTCGTAGCGGCCCAGGGAGCGGTTGTAGCGGGCGATACTTGCCCAGAAACGGGCAATCTCGATGAGCATCTCCGCTCCGTAGAAGGAGAGGAAGTTGATGTCGCCGGTAACCTGGTAGTAGAGCCACACATTGTAGGCGATGGCCAGGTTGATATGGCGCTGCAACTGGGAGTTATCCGCTATCCAGCGCCCGGAGCACGGGTTCAGGTGCAGCTTCTGGCTCTCCTCGCGGCCGTTGCTGCCGCTCTGCCAGGGATACATGGCTCCCTGGTAGCCGGCTTGCCTGGCTGCCCACTGGGCCTCGGGAAGCCGGCGGTAGCGGTACATCAGCAGGGCGCGGGTAATATCTGGAATCCTGAAATTGAGGAAGGGGAAGATAAATAGCTCGTCCCAGAGGACATGCCCCCGGTAGGCTTCCCCGTGCAGACCCCGGGGCGGGACGCCGGCGTCCACCTCGATGGTGTGCGGTGACACGGTCTGCAGCAGGTGGAAGATGTGCAGATTGAGGATAAGCGCCACGCGTTCGCTGTCCTTGATGGCGATGTGACTGCGCCGCCACAGGAGGTCCCAGCTCAGGACGTGCTGCTTGAGCAAATCGTCAAAGCCCGGGGCGTGCCTAAGCTGCTGACACGACTCGATGACGCTTTCCGAGATGGCATGGTCTCGGGAGGTATAGAGGGCGATAATCTTCTCGATGGTGGCCTCTTTCCCCTCCTTAAGCTCAAGGGAAAACTCCTGGGCAATGTAGCCCGGTTCTGCTATTACCCGGGGCTTTAGGGAGAGCCGCTCACCGCCGCAGAACAGCCTGGTTCGTGCCGCCTCGGCGATAAGGATATGCGACTGGTTCGTCTCCATGTGGAGGTAGACCGTTTCCTGGTCAACCGATTTGGTGCTCACGGGACTAAGGTGGCGGTTTTCTAGCTGCCGGTAGCGCGCCACCCCGCTGTTGGTCACCCGTCCGTCAAGGGCCGAGCTGACGGAGATGCGTCCCCCCCAGTTCTCGGGGACGATGGTTGTTTCCAGTCCGGCCAGGTGGGGACTGGCCATGCTGACAAAGCGGCGCTGGAATATCCGTGTTCGGCGCCCCTTCTCGTCGGCAAAGCGAATCAGTCGGCTGAGTACGCCCTGGCGTATGTTTAGCTCCTGACGGTATTCCAGGAGGTTTGCCTGCTCGACGCTAAACCAGTCCCCGTCCTGGAAGCGGAGGTTAACGGGTAGCCAGTTGGGCAGGTTCACCAGGCTCTCGTTCTCGATGGTCTGTCCCTTGACCTCGGTCTTAAGGCGGTTGTAACAGCCGGCGGCGTAGCTCCCCGGATAGTGGACGCCGTCGGCGCTGGCTTCCGGGGCGGCGCCCCGGGTGGCAAAATAGCCGTTTCCCAGCGTGCACAGCGCCTCCCGCAGCCCTTCCTCTTCGGGGGCAAAGTTATCATAGGCTATCACCCAGGTGCCCCGGGCGGTCTCCTTTTCGGCCCTCGCCAGAAGCTCCTCCAGGAACGCCCTGACCTCTTCCGGGCTGCGTAGCGCATAGTGAGCGCTTGTCTTACGATTGCCCCCGCCGACCACGATAGAGATGCCCCGGTCACCAATGGCGCCAAAGGCGTCTTCGTCAGTAGTGTCGTCGCCGATGTATACCGGCAGGACCCGTCTCCCGTCGGCGTGTAGCGCCTCGATAAGGTGCATTAGGGCCTTGCCCTTGTCCCAGTCGATATCCGGTCTCAGTTCCAAGACCTTCTTACCGGCGGACTTCCGTAGTTCCGGGTAGTGTCGGGCTACCTCGTCGAACTGCTGCCGCAGCACGTCCAGGTCGGCGGTCTTAACCTGACGGTAGTGGACGGCGATGGCAAAGCGCTTGCGCTCCACCCAGGCTCTGGCTACCTTTAGCCTCTCGCGTAGCTCCGCCTCCGCCTTGTCCAGCGTGGCCAGGAAGGGTTTACCCACCTCCTGGTCCCGGTACCGTCCCTCCGGGCCGGCGATGTCGAAGCCGTGACTGCCGGCGTAGGCAATGTCGCTGATGCCGACCATGTTCTGCACGTCACCGAGGTCGCGGCCGCTGACGATGGCTACCGAGTAATGGTCAGCTAGCCTTCTGATTACCCGCCTGGTTTCCTCGGGGAGGATGGCCTGGGCGGGCCGGGCGACAATCGGCGTCAGCGTGCCGTCGTAATCGAGAAAGATGACCGGCGTGTGCTCCCGCAGCCGCTTTAGTATCGCCTCCTTTTTCTCCAGGGCGGAATCAAGGCTCCTTATCGCCCTTGGCCTGTCGGATTTACGGGGCCCGGCCTTTCCCGTTGCCAGCTCGGATAAATCCCGCACCACGATATCGGCGCCCCGTTTCTTCATCTCTCTAGCCTGACACGTCCGGTCCACCCCGATAACCAGCCCAAACCCGCCGCGGCGGCCGGCCTCGACGCCGGCCAGCGAGTCCTCCACGATGGCCGTCTTATCGGGGCTCGCGCCGAGGCGCCGGCAGGCTTCGAGGAAGATGGCCGGGTCGGGTTTACCCTTCAGCTTGAGCCTGGCGGAATCGACACCGTCCACCTTGACTTCGAAGAGCTCACTGGCCCCGGCTGCCGCGAGCACGGCCTCGGCGTTACGGCTGGCCGAGATGATTGCGGTATGGATGCCCCTCTTTTTCAGGTTTTTGACTAGTCTGACAGAGGACGGGTAGGCCCGTCCCCCCTCCTTCTGGAGCCGTTCCAGGAAGTACCGGTTCTTCCGGTTGCCGAGCCCGCAGACGGTATCCCGGTCCGGGCCGTCACCCGGCTTTCCGCGGGGTAGCGAGATACCCCGTGAGTCTAAGAAGCCCTTCACCCCGTCGTAGCGCGGCTTACCGTCTACGTAGCGGCGGTAGTCGGTCTCGGCGTCGAATGGCTGAAAGCCCCGCTCGCCGCCCTGTGCGGCGCGCCGCTTGAGGTAGTCGTCGAACATCTGCTTCCAGGCGGCGGCGTGGATACCGGCGGTGTCGGTTATCACCCCGTCCATATCGAAGATTACCGCCTCTATATTCTTAAGGCTAAACCCCATGCCGCCTTTCTCCCGTTACCCGGATAGGCCCCATCCAGTTAGGTCTAGTCTACCACATTTTGGGGCTTGCTTTTAGCCAAAGAGGCGGTGTCAGTCACGCTGGTACCGAGAAGCCTGGCTAACGCTTCCCGGGTATTGAAGGCGTCGTGGGTGGTGACGATGGCTCTTGCCTGGTGAACCGGCGTATGCCCGGCGAACAGGGTCTCTAGACTCCGTCCCCTGGTAATAGCTCCGCCTCATCTCCGGTTCCCGGCCCTTCCGGGGGCCCATCGAGCCCGGCGGCTTACCCTGCCGTTAGCTAGCCGGTTCTATCGTTACCGTGAATATCTGGTCTTTGAGCGGTGCGCCCCCGCCGACCAGTTGGTAGGAAATCGTCACCTCTGTCTCCCCGGGCTGAAGCGCCTGGAAGCGGGCCAGACTGACCACAGACGGGCCAACCAGTGGGCAATAGCCGGGAGCAATGGAGCAGGCGCTTTCCCCCGATACGCAGGTAGCACACACCGTCTCCTTCAGCTCGAGCAGGGTCTCATCGTAGTGCTGCTCCCAGGTGGTGGGGTCGGAACAGGCGAGTTCCACGGCTATATTGAACTCCTGCCCTGCCTCTACGGTAACGGGGATGCTCGGGTCCGTGTAAGTATTTATAGTGCCTCCCGCACAGCCGACCAGTGGCCAGATGCCGACCAGGGCCGCTAACAGTAAAAGTGGTTTCCTCATTCTTGGTCCTCCATATTTACTACAATATATTTACTACAATAGAGTAAGCAGCCAATATCTCGGAGTGCTCTTAGGTCTTTTTGACTGCCGCCTTCACCTTCCTGGTCATCTCCGGAGACTTTAGCTGTTCCTCGGTGAGTCCGTGAGACTCTCTGCCGTGCTGTTTTGCCTTCTCGATTACCTCCTGTTCGGTATCACCCTCGGCGACAAACGGGCAATGAAATCCTACCTGGCTACAGGCGAACTTGTAGGGCATGTTTCCCTCCTTGGCTGTTTATTCGGTGCGATTTGCGCTCCCAGGTCGTTAAAGACCTAAATCGAATCTACTATAAGAACGATAAAAAAGTCATAAACTTGGCCGTGAAATAGTTACAAACTTGTAACATCTCGTCTCGGTAGCTTCGACCGTGTCGTGGCTGCCCCGTCTCGGGGGTTGGTTGGGAGGGGGGGTCAAAAGGCTAAAGTTCGGGAGCGCTCCCTTTTCCGGTAGAAGTAGCCGGCCGCCAGCCCGAAGGCCAGACCGCCCAGGTGGGCCTGCCAGGCGACGTTGGGCAGCAGGGAAAGAATCACAAAGCCACCCACCACCGCCCCCCACAGGGGTACCGGGACGGGCACCGGGAAGATTATCACCCTTAGCTTCGGCCTCATCACGGCCAGGGCCCCGCCCACGGCGAAGACTGCTCCCGAGGCACCGACAGCTATGGAGAGGGGTGGGGCCAAGAGCACGTACATCAGGCTGCCCATGAGGCCGCCGATGAAGTAGACAATAAGGAAGCCCCTGGAGCCGATGAGCAGCTGCAGGTTCTTCCCGAAGAAATAGAGGGTAATCATGTTGCCCAAGATATGGCCGAGGCTGGCGTGCAGGAAGAGGCTGGTGAACAGCGTCCATGGTCTGAATGCGACATATAGGGGAACGAGACCGAAGGCCAGAATTATCTGGGGACTAGCCAGGCCGACGATGAATAGTATCACGTTGAGCCCGATGAGTAACCATACCGGGCTGAGTCCCCTTCGTTGGCGCGGCTGATAGGCTCTATACACCCCAATATGATAAACGGGGAGAGACCGCCATAGCAAATACCTGTCTAAATACCTTCGCTTATGGCATTGTGGTAAAATGGTTAAGATTACAGTAAAGGTGGTGGTAAAATGAAAGCAGAGAAACAACCGGGTGGCGGCCAGGCTGTCCCCGGGGACAGGATAGGCAGCCTGGTAAAAGAGGCCGTCTTCGGTGCCGATGACCGGGCGAAAGAAGAGCACCGGCGGCTGATTCGCGAGATGGCTTTCGATTGGGGGGCCTATCCGGCCAGCATTCAGGGCTTATACCAGGCGGCGGGCAAGGGGCTCTATCACGGCATCACCGTCCCGGCGATTAATATCCGCGGGCTTACCTATCAGGTAGCCAGAGCCGTTTTCCGGGCGGCGCGAAAACACAAGACCGGCGCCTTTATCTTTGAGATTGCGCGCTCCGAGATAGGCTATACCAAACAGAGGCCGATGGAGTATACCGCCTGCCTGCTGGCGGCGGCGGTCAGGGAGGGGTTCCGGGGGCCTGTTTTTATTCAGGGAGACCACTTTCAGTTCAATCGGGGTAAATACCGCTCGGAACCGGAAAGCGAAATAAATGCCATCAAGCAGTTGATAGAGGAGGCGGTAAACGCCGGGTTTCTGAATATCGATATCGACGCCTCCACCCTGGTCGATTTGGAGAAGCCGAGCCTTGAGGAGCAGCAGCGGGACAACTGCCTGGTCACCGCGGATATGACCCGGTTTATCCGCGGCATTGAGCCGGAGGGAGTGACCATCTCGGTCGGCGGCGAAATCGGGGAGGTGGGCAAGAGAAACAGCACCGTGGAAGACCTCAGGGTCTTTATGACCGGGTATCTCGCCGAGCTGGGCTCGGGTATAGCGGGCATATCCAAAATCAGCGTGCAGACCGGGACGACGCACGGCGGGGTGGTCTTACCCGACGGGTCGATTGCTAAGGTCAAGCTCGATTTTGAGACGCTTGGGAGGCTGTCTCAGGCGGCCCGTGAGGAGTACGGCCTGAGCGGCGCGGTACAGCACGGGGCGTCTACCCTCTCCGACGATGCCTTTGATATGTTCCCCAAGGTGGGGGCGGCGGAGGTTCACCTGGCCACCGGGTTTCAGAATGCCATCTACGACAGCCCCTATTTCCCCGGGGATTTGCTGCAGAGGATAAACCGGCACCTTCTGGAGAACTACCAGGGTGAGCGAAAGCCGGAGGATACCGAGGACCAGTTCCTGTATAAGACGCGGAAGAAGGCATGGGGTGATTTCAAGAAGGAGATATGGAGCATCCCGGAAGAGAGCCTCAGGGAGATAGGGGAGACGCTTGAGGAGCGCTTTTCCCTACTCTTTCGCAAGCTGAACGTGGTGGAAACCGTCGACCTGGTCGGTCGGTTCGTTGCCAGGTGACCCCGTATCGGGACAGGCCTCGGGTGCCTAGCCGAATAGACTCAGTTTATCCAGCCGCTCGAAGTTGTGGATGGCGTCAATCCAGCGGACGGTGCCGGAGCGGGAGCGCATGGCGATGGACTGGGTCTGGGCCCCCCTGCTGAAGTAGCGTACCCCCTTGAGCAGTTCGCCGCTGCTGACGCCGGTAGCGGCGAAGAATACCTCGTCGCCCTTTATCAGGTCCTCGGTGCGGTAGACCTTGTCCAGGTCGATGCCGGCCGCCTCCGCTGCTTGGGTCTCCTGCTCGTTACGCGGCCACGCCTTACACTGAATAATGCCCCCGATGCAGTGGATGGCCGCGGCGGTAAGCACCCCCTCGGGGGTGCCCCCGATACCCATGAGCACGTCGGTGCCGGTTTCGGGGAGCGCCGCCTGCAGGCCGGCGACGATGTCTCCGTCGGGGATTAGCTTGACCCGGGCCCCGGCCTCCCGGATTTCCCTAAGTAGCTGCTCGTGGCGCGGCCTGTCCAGGACCACCACGGTTAAATCCGCTACCTTTCGCCTCTTGGCCCGGGCGATGTTTGCTAGGTTATCGGCCACGGGAGCAGTGATGTCGATGACGTCTTTGGCCTCGTGTCCGGTCACTATCTTGTCCATGTAGACGCAGTGTCGGGGACACTCCATGGTGCCTCTGCCGGCCAGGGCCACCACCGAGATGGCCCCGGGGAGACCCTTGGCGACCAGCGAGGTGCCGTCGATAGGGTCGACGGCGACGTCGACCTGCGGCTCGCTGCCGTCGCCGATGCGTTCCCCGATATAGAGCATGGGGGCCTCGTCCTTCTCTCCCTCCCCGATGACTACTACCCCGTCCATGCGGACACAGTTCAAGACGGAACGCATGGCGTCTACCGCCGCCTGGTCGACCATCTCTTTGTCACCCATCCCCATGTGACGGGCCGCCGTCATGGCGGCGGCCTCGGTGACCCGCACCAGCTCCATGGCGATGTTTCTCTCAATAGGCTGACAGGATGGCATTGCTTTCATAGTAATAATCCCCTTCTCAGGTTTATTATCGAATCCAGCATACTACATCTTGGCCAGCGGGGCAATCCTGATTGAGCGTTATCCGTCTTTGTCTCTTCCCGGGCTGTGCGGCATTACTGCCTTGGGGAGGCTGCGGCGCCGGGTAAGTCCTCTATCCTGTTTGCCCTTTTTCGGGGAGTGGGCCTTCGGGGGTCTGGCGGCGGTAAGCTTATCAATGGTGCTCAGCAGCTCTTCCGAGTTAAAGGGCTTGGTTATGTAGCCGTCAGCCCCCATCATTTCACCGAGCTTCACGTTGAGCGGCTGGTTTATGGCGGTAAGCATGACTACGGGAATGGCTCTGGTTTCCGGGTCTTTCTTGATGGCGTAGCAGCTGTGGTAGCCGTCCATTCTGGGCATCATGATGTCCATCAGGATGAGGTCCGGCCTCTGGCTGGTGGCCATTAGTACCGCCTCCTCGCCGTCGCTGGCCTCGATTACCACGTAGTGCTTACCGAGCAGCCTGCGGAGCAGCTTTATCACGGTCGGTTCGTCGTCAACGATGAGTACCTTTTTCTTGGCTGTCTTGCTCATTTGCGGGCGACCTCTATTCCGTTTGTCCCGGTATTTTCTCGGTGATAGGTATCCTGGGCATGCTGAAGAAGGCCTTGACCACTGCCGGGTCGAACTGACTGCCGCTGCATCGTTTGATTTCGGCTTTGGCCGCGGCTAGCGACATCCCCGAACGATAGGGGCGGTTGGAGGTCATGGCGTCGAAGGCGTCGGCCACGGCCAGGATTCTGGCCCCCAGCGGTATCTGCTCGCCCTTTACCGTTTGCTCATGGCCGGTGCCATCGTAGTGGTCGTGGTGGTGAGAGATGATTTCGACTATCTTATCATCCACCAGCGGGCTGACGATGTGGGGGCCTATCTGGGCGTGAACCATAACCCGCCGGTACTCGTCGGAGGTGAGCTTCCCCGGTTTATTCTGAACAGCCGGGTCAACCGCAATCTTGCCCACGTCGTGGAGCAGGCTTCCCCAGTACAGGCGTTCCATTTCATCCTCGGGGAGGCCGAGCTGGCTCCCGATCTCCATGGCTATCCTGTTTACCGACCTTGAGTGTCCGGCGGTATACTTGTCCTTAGCCTCGAGGGCAAAGATAAGCGACTCGATGGCCCCCAGGAAAATCCTCCGAATCTCCCCCGTTTGCGCTTCGACCTTTTTCTCCAGTTGCTGTTGGTATTTCCTTATATCAAGCTCCAGCCTTTTTAACTCCAGGGCCCGGTTGACGCTCGTTAGAACCTCATTGAGTTCGAAGGGTTTGCATATGTAGTCCTGAGCACCTTCCCTCATGCACTCGATGATGACGCTGGCTTCGATGACGGCAGTAGCCATGATAACCGCCGTGTTAGGGTATGTCGTTCTGATTTCGGGCAGTAGCTCGCGCCCGGATTTCCCCGGCATCATGATGTCAAGTATCACCAGGGCGGTTTGGTTGTTTTTTAGCTGGTCTAAGGCCTGTTCGGCGTTACCGGCTTCGAGGCAGTGGTAGCCCGCCCTGAGCAGCTTCTCTCTGAGAACCCTTCTCAGGGTCTCCTCGTCGTCAACAATGAGTACGGTATCCTTGGTTGCGGTAACCATTTTCTCACCACCTCCCTGAAACGTGATTATCGGTCGGTACCAGGTGTGGTACGGTCTTATATCGCCTTTTCGCTTATTTAGCGGACTTCTTAATGATTTTGATAAGCTCTTCGGGGGTAAACGGCTTGGGCAGGAACGGCCGGTTCACCCCCGCTAAGAAGTTTTTAATCTCCTCGCTCAATATATCACCGGTGGTGAAGATAACCCTGTCTGCCAGCGGCTTATGCTCGCTTTCCAGGTACCGGTAGAACTCTATGCCGTTCATTTTGGGTAACCTGATATCGGTGAGACAGAGGTCATAGTCCTTCTTCCGGACCATGTTCCGGGCAATATCCCCGCTAGTGGCAACATCAACCTCAAATCCGTGGGCGGTGAGCACCCTGACGCATATCCGGGTGATTACCGGCTCGTCCTCAATCACCAGGATTCTTTTAGCCTTTTTCCCCTGTGCCCGAGACTGTTTCACGAGGTTTCTCCTGATTCTTCGTTGCTTATCGGCAGCTCCACGACAAAGGTAGCCCCCCTGTCCGGGTTATTCTGGGCGTATATCTTGCCGCCGTGTTCGGTCACTATCCCGTAGCAGATGCTGAGCCCCAGCCCGGTGCCTTTACCCACCTCTTTGGTGGTGAAGAAGGGGTCGAAGATATAGGCGAGGTTCTTGCGGGGAATCCCGGGCCCGTCGTCCCTGAAGGAGATCTTGATACTGCCGCCGGCCCTTTCGGCGGTGATGGTCAGGGTACCCTTTCCGTTGGCGTCTACCATGACGCTTTCGGCATTGAGCACGATGTTAAGAAAGACCTGTTGCAGCTGGTGATAATCGGCCATAATCTCCGGGAGCTCGGGGTCGAGGCTTGTTTTAACCGTGATGTCGTTCACCCGGTGCTCGTAGGCGCGTAGCTGCATGACGTCGTCGATGATATTGCTCACCTGGGTCATTTTTCTGACCGCGGTGTGCTTACGGGCAAAGGTGAGCATATTCCTCACGATGGCCGCCGCTCGCTTCGCCTCTTTATAGATGTCTCGGATGTCTTCGGCTATCTCATCTGGCATCTCACCGTTCAGCATTACCTGAGATAGGCCGATAATACCGGTCAGCGGATTGTTGAGCTCGTGGGCCACGCCCGAGGCCATTTCGCCGATTGAAGCCAGGCGGTCGGTGAGATACAGCCTCTCCTGCCTCTCGCTCTCCTCCGTTACGTCCTGGAAGATTATCAGGGTCTCCTTTTCCTGCATGGGGGTGATGCTGGCGACCAGCATTCGTTTCGAGTTATTGATGGGATAGCTGAACTTAAAGCCGCGGTTCGGCTGCTTGGTGGAATCAACCTTGGCTACCGCCTGCGCCAGGGAGGGCTCGCAGATGATGTCGTTCAGCTGCTTCCCTAAGACGTCGGATTCGTCCTGATGAAAGTATTCCTGGAAGGCTCTGTTGGCCAGCTTGATACCCTGGTCGCGCCCCAGTACCACTATCGAGTTGGGTGAGGTCGACAGAATGCGGTCGATAAACTCCTTCTGGGCTATTAGTTTGGCTTCCGCCTCGCGGCGCTCGGTGATATCGCGGATAATGGCAAAAGCGCCCTCGATTACGCCTGGTTCGCGGTACAGGGGGCCGTAGTAGCCTTCAAAGAATCCCGCCCGGCCTGTTTCCGCTATGAAATACGGTTTCTCGGTAGCCACCGAGACCTTCCCCTTGAGGGCGTCTCCGAAGAGCTTGTCCTCGCCGGTTTCTTTGATGTGGGGAAACATATCGAAAGCACATTTCCCCAGCACCTGTGACTTATTAACCCCGGAGATGCGTTCCATTCCCGGATTCCACAGGGTATAGTTGTAGTTAAGGTCGATGGCCA
>CAZXVG010000002.1:0-17138 GCA_964644205.1 uncultured Dehalococcoidales bacterium
ATCGGAGGGGAGGAAAAAGCAATTTCAAGATTCAGTTTAGAGAAATTCCCAAAAATCGAAAAGTAAGGTAAATACTGGCACCCCGGCACGCACTGCCATAAACGCTGCCCAACAAAACGTCAGATCTCCCAACTCTCCTGCCGACACAATATCGCCTAAAGACTGTTTTAACTGTTGGAAGAAACAGCACAGTCTGCACAAGTTAAATGGCGAGACCTACGATGAAAGGTTCCTCGGTGACACGCGATATTGTGTTATCATTCTTGGCTATGGTATCATGGTCTTCCAGAAGACAGTGAGACCTAAACAGTAGGGTTCAGGATTGTTGGTTGAAGTGGATCGCATCTAGCCAGTTTGGGAGGTAAAAATTAGGTACGGAGGACTTTGTTGAAGGACACCGAGGCTTTCTTCTATAAAAGGAAGCCGACGTTCGGGAGAGACGACTCAGCCACAGGCTTTCTAATAGGTAAAGGGAGGGAACCAAGTGGAAATAAAGAGAGTCGGGGTGATTGGTTGCGGAGTAATGGGTAGCGGTATCGCTCAAACCTGTGCTGAAGCCGGCTACAAGGTGATCGTCCTGGAAATAAGCGACGAGCTCCTGAATAAGGGGCTCTCCGCCATCAAAGCAATGCTCACCAAGAGTGTGAGCAAGAACCAGCTGTCTCTTCATGATATGGAAGCAATAATTGCACGTATCTCAGGCACTATTAATGCCAGAGATTTCTCCGTTTGTGACCTGGTTATTGAAGCCTCAACTGAAGATATGGAACTAAAGAAGCGCCTTTTTGCTGAGATGGATAAGATATGTCACGAGCAGGCTATCCTGGCGACCAATACTTCCTGTCTTCCAATTATTAAGATGGCGATGGTAACCTCTAGACCCGATAAGGTTTTGGGACTGCACTTCTTCAATCCCGCCCCGGTGATGAAGCTTCTTGAAGTCGTGCGGACTATTGTCACCAGCGAGGAGACCATAGCCATCGGCCAATGCTTTGGCGAGTCTCTGGGTAAGGTCGCTGTCATCGTGCAGGATTCTCCAGGCTTTGTTGTCAACCGTCTTTTGCTTCCCTTCTTGCTTCATGCCATCTCGCTCCTAGAGAATGGCACAGCAAAGAGAGAGGAAATTGATAGCGCCGTCAGTCTTGGACTTGGTCACCCGATGGGTCCCCTCAAGCTAGTAGATTCAATCGGCGTTGACGTGGTGCTGAAGATAGCCGAGGCTATTTATGACGAACTCAGAGACCCGCGGTATGTCCCGCCAGTTCTGCTAAGAACGATGGTGGCTGCCGGTTGGTTGGGGCGCAAAACCGGTAAAGGGTTCTACGAATATCCCCAAAGCAAATAACCTAGAGGTCTTAAGCAAAGATACTTCACGTTTGTTACAGAGCTTTTAGATAGGAGATGGCCATGCGTAACTCTGCAGAATATGTTTCGGGTTTAATGAGGATGAAGCCAAATCTTTATATCGGCGGCAAGAAGGTAGGACGGAGTGACCCCAGGATAAAGCCGGGCATAAATGTCATGTCGGTCACCTTCGACCTGGCACAGGACCCAAAGTGGGCAGGACTGCTCACTGCTACCTCATCACTCACCGGCGAAAAGATTAACCGTTTTACCCATCTGCCCCAAAATGCCTATGACCTGATTCAAAAACAGAAGATGGTACGCCTGCTCTGCCAGAGGGTCGGTGGTTGCATACAAAGGTGCATGGGTATGGACGCCATCATCGCCCTCTCCATCGCCACCAAGGAGATTGATGACAAACACGGCACTGAATACCACCGTCGCTTTATGGACTATCTGAAGGTGTATCAGCAGAAGGATTTAACTGGCGCCTGTGCTCAAACCGACACCAAGGGGGACCGGATGACGAGGCCCTCGGAACAGACAGACCCCGATGCCTATGTTCATGTCAGCGAGGTAAGGGACGACGGTATTGTCGTCAGAGGGGCAAAAGTCTCCATAACGATGGCGGCCTACGCTGATGAGATATTTGTGCTTCCCACCCGTGCCTTGAGACAGGAGGATCAAGAATACGCGGTAGCCTTTGCTATCCCGGCTGACTGGGAAGACGTTTCTTTAATCACGCGGCCGGTCTTAGTAAGGGAACGGAAGGAATGCAAATGCCCTTTCGCGGAAATGGGCGTCTCTGACTCGGTTGTTGTTTTTGACAATACCTTCATCCCCAAAGAACGGGTATTCATGTGTCGGGAGTGGGACTTCGGCCGCCGGCTCGCCCTTCTCTTTGCTGATTCACACCGGCACAGCTACTCCGGATGCAAACCGGCCATCTCGGATATCCTCTGCGGAGCTGCCTGCCTGGTGGCTGAGGCGAACAATATTGAGAGGGCGTCTCACGTGAGAGAAAAGCTCTCCCAGTATGCCGGGGCGGCTGAGCTATCCTACGCTGCCGGCGTGGCCAGCGCCGTCTATGGTGAAAAGACCTCTTCAGGCACCTTTTTCCCCAATGCAATCTATGTCAACGTTGGCCGGCGACTCACTGGGGAGACCATCTACCACGAGTTTAACCTGCTCGCGGAGATAGCCGGCGGTTTGGCGGTCACCCTGCCCTATGAAGACGACTTCACGGCTGAGGAAACCAAGGAATGGCTGGAAAAATACATCATGAGGAACCCCAAGGTGCCGCCGGATGTCGCGCACCGTATCTGGAGACTCGTGGAGAATCTATTGGCTTCATCCATGGCTAATTGGTACCAGATTGCCGGGGTTCATGGAGGTGGTTCTCCAATCATGGAAACCATTGCTCTGAACCAGGAGTACGACTATGAAGCCAAGAAGAATATCGCCAAATACCTAGCGGGCATCGATAAGGAACTTGAACAGTCAAAGGAGCTGAAGCAATCTCCCACTGAGCTTCACCAGTAACTCCTGATTCGCAACGAGTTCAGCATTCAGTATAAAGGAAGGCAGTTTTATATTGGAGGCGGACAGTTATGGCTAATGAACTGGAGTCAAGGGGGGATAGCCCGGCTTTGTCGAGCAAATTCAGCCTTGCTGGCAAAGTAGCCCTTATCACCGGCGGCAGTCGGGGGATTGGCCGGGGGATAGCGCTATGTCTGGCTGAGGCTGGGGCTGACATCGTGCTGACGGCACGCAAACCGCCCGACCTGGAGGAAGCCGCCCAGGAAGTAAACAAGATCGGAAGGAGAGTCCTCGCGATTCCGGCTAACATCCGGAACCTGCCTGAGGTGGACAGTGTCGTCAAGAAGGCCACAGACAAGTTTCACCGAATTGACATCCTAGTGAATAATGCGGCAACTAATCCGCTATCTGGCTCGGTGTTTGATATTGATGAAAAGGTCTGGGATGTTACCTTAGGACTGAACCTCAAATCTTGCTTCTTCATGAGTCAGGCGGTAGGTAAACTGATGCGAGACAAAGGCGGGGGTAGTATCATCAACATTGCTTCCGAGGGTGGTGTCAGACCCTTTGTCGGGCTGGGGATATATTCCATAAGCAAGGCCGGCCTGATTATGCTCACTAAAGTACTGGCTGAGGAATGGGGGCAATATCACATCAGGGCTAATGCCATCGCTCCGGGCTTTGTGCGCACGAAGTTTTCCCAGGCAGTCTGGGGTAATCCCGAGATGATAGCAGAGGTAGAGAGTAATACTGCCTTAGGTCGTATTGCGGAGCCTGATGAGGTGGCCTATACTGCTCTCTTCTTGGCATCAGAGGCTTCGAGCTACATAACGGGTCAGACTATTGTCTTGGATGGTGGTCATTTTGCCTCGGTGAAGCCTCTCCTAGCGATGCTGACTCACAAGAAGGGAACGGATAGATAGGGACATGGTTCGTAGAATGAATAGGCCGGTCGCTATCGTGGGCGTAGGCATCTCCAAATTCGGCGCGTTTAAGGAGAAGCTTGGGCGGGAGCTCTTTGCCGAAGCCTTTACCGAAATGCTCGGTTCTGTAGACCGGGGCATCGAGGCTAGGGATATTGAAGCGTTGTATGTGGGCAGTGCCGCGCCACTATCCTTTGAGCTGCAGGCACACTTGGCACCAATTATCGCTGACCAAGTAGGCTTGATTACTAAGCCAGCTATCCGAGTGGAAAGTGCTTGCGCCAGCGGCGGTCTGGCCCTGCGTGAGGGGATTATTGGCGTTGCCTCCGAGCTATACGATATCGTTCTCGTTGGCGGTGTGGAGAAGATGACCAACCTGCCAACAACTGAGGTTACCGATGTTTTAGCAGCTTTCTCAGACTCGGCATATGAGTCACGAGTTGGCATTACCTTCCCTGGAGCCTACGCCCTGCTCGCTACCGCCTACCGGCACCGGTATGGGCTTACTGAGGAGCAGCTTATGGCGGTGGCCATCAAGAACCACCAGAATGGAGCGCTTAATCCCAAAGCCCAGTTCAACTGCTCCATTAGGGACATCTTAACCAGAAGAATGGCTAATATGATGGAAAAGGGACAGCAGACGCCTAACTGGGCCAGTGAGATGGATTTTCTGAAAGATCGCGAGGCCAATCCCATCATCGCCTGGCCACTGAGGTTGTTTGACTGCTCGCCGATAACCGATGGTGCTGCTTGCCTCCTTCTGGTTGCGGGACATCTGGCTAAAAGTTTCACCGACACGCCAATCTATGTCATCGGCTCAGGCCAGGCCAGCGATTACTCCCTCAGTGGCCGAGACGATCTCACCACCTTGGCAAGCGCTAGAGAAGCCGCGCGCCAGGCCTATGACATGGCTGGGGTTCATGCCGAAGATATTCAGATGGCCGAGGTACACGACTGTTTCACTATCGCTGAGATATTAGCGACTGAGGACCTGGGCTTTTTTGAGCCGGGGGAGGGGGGCCGGGCAGTGGAACAGGGAATAACAGCCCTTCAAGGCACCATGCCGATTAACCCCTCAGGAGGGCTAAAGGCTAAGGGACACCCGGTTGGCGCTAGCGGCATTGCCCAGGCGGTTGAGGTCTGGCAACAGATGCGGGGTGAAGCCGGAGCCAGGCAGATAAATCGGGATGTTCACTTAGCCCTGACACACAATGTGGGCGCCCACGGAGCTAGCTGTCTTGTTCACATCTATGAGAGGAGATAATATTCCATGGCTGAGGCTGAATTCACTAGCGCCTCATTTTATCAGGCTCTTCGTGATAAAAGGCTTATAGGAACAAGGTGTCAGGAATGCCAAAATGTTTATGTGCCCCCGCGCCAGGTCTGTCCCCATTGTCATAGCAGAGACGTCGAATGGGTAAAGGTGAAAGGTGAAGGAATACTTGTTGCCTACACCACTATCGCGGTTGGAACGAGCCCGATGGTGGCGCAGGGCTATGACCGAAACCGGCACTACTGCTGTGGTATAGTGGCACTGGCTGAGGGGCCGCGACTCTGTGCTCTTATCATCGGGGCGGATGCGCAAAAGCCAGCTAGTATCAAGATCGGGACAGCAGTGAGCGTGGCATTTCCAGCAGAGACTGATAAGCGAGCCGTTCTAGCATTCAGAATTCGGCAGAGTGATTAGTCGCGATCTCAAGTTGCGGATCTATATAAGGTGTGCGAGCAGGCCCCAAAATCAACCCAGTAAGAGCCGTCAAACCATCACCTTTTCCACATCTGGCAGCTACATTGTTTCTTGATGGAGTATGCCAGATTTCTCGTACTCAAGTAAACGGATTATCCCGATGGACAGAGGAAAAGGACCAGAAGGCTTCTCAAATTATGACCAGCATCTAGCGCCGGTTCTAATCAGCCACCAGCTCCTTAATCTTGGCGGTGAAAGCCGGTAAAACCTTTTTCCAGTCCCCAACCACGCCGTAGCTGGCTTCACGAAAGATGTTCGCCTCCGGGTCCTTGTTTATAGCTACGATTGTCTTGGCACCAGAGCAGCCGCTTATATGCTGGCTGGCCCCGGAAATGCCTACTGCCAGATAAAGGTCAGGGGTGATAATCTTACCTGTAAGACCAACCTGGTAGCTGTTGGGCACCCAGCCGTTATCGCAGGGCGGCCGGCTCGCTCCCGCTGCCCCCTTGAGTATCCCCGCCAGCTCCTCGAGCTGCCTAAAGCCCTCGGCACCGCCGATACCTCGCCCGCCGCCTACAACTACTTCAGCATCCTCAATTTTTATCCCCTCCGCTACCTCTACCACCCTCTCCACGAGCTCGGTCCTTACTGATGACGGGGCTAAATCAGCCTCAATGGTAATGACCTCCCCCTGCCTTGCATCGTCGCGTTCAATGGGTGACATAGCCTTGGCCCTGATCGTAGCCATCTGAGGAAGGAACTCGCTGGTGAAGACAGCATGGGCATTACCGCCGTAGACCGGCTTGGTCATCAAAAGCAACTTCGAGTCTGGGTCAAGAGCAAGCTCCACACAGTCGGTAATCATGGCCGTGCCCAGCCTGAAGGCCAACCTAGGTGCTAGGTCACGACCGATTGAAGTCTGTCCTGCAAGGATTATCCGGGGCAAAACCTGCCTAGCCACCTTCTCCACTGCCAAAACATAGGCATCCGTTTGATATGTCTCAAGCAGCGGGTCGGTAACTATATAAACCTTATCAGCTCCGAATGCTATGGCCTCTTGGGCTGAAGTATTGACATCGCCTCCTACTAGAAGGCAGACTAGATCCTGCCCCAGTTCGCCAGCGATCCAGCGGCCACAACCCAGAAGCTCAGTGGTGACTGCCGCCAGTCTGGCCTCCTTGACCTCACCGAAAATCATAACCCCGCTATGTTCTGACATCTATAACCAGCCTCCTTAAGGAACGGAAAATTTCTATAATATCTTGGCTTCCCTGAGCTTCATGGCCAGACTAACCGCCGCCTCTTCAGGGGTCTCCGCATCCACAATTTCACACTTAGATTCACGGATCGGCTGGAACAGCTTCACCAATCTTGCGCGCCTACCAGCCTCTCCAAGTTGAGCCGGTTCCACCCCGATATCGCTTGGTCTCCATACAGTCGGCTCCTTCCCCTTGACTGCCATGATACCCTTCACGGTGGGGTAGCGTGGCTCGCCGAGCTCGTTACTCACGGTAATCACCGCTGGCAAAGCTACCTTAATCACCTCATAACCGTCTTCGACCACCCGCTCAACCTTGGCTTCGCCATCGGTAATCTCTACCTTCCGGGCCAGAGTTACGCAGGGAAGGCCCAGTATCTCGGCAATGCCCGCACCAACCTGACCTGCGTCCCAGTCAGAAGCCTGGCGACCACAGAAGATGAGACCATAATTACCCAGCTTCTTAATAGCCATAGCTAAGGCACAAGCCGTGGAGTAGCTATCGCCCCCGCCAAAAGCCTCGTCCTCGAGCAGGACAAGCTCATCTGCTCCCATGGACAGCGGCTTCTTAACCACATCTGGCAAAAGACCAGTGCCCAGACTTAGAACGATAACCTTACAACCCTGAGCATCCTTGATTCTCAGCGCCGCCTCCACAGCGTACTCCGAATAAGGGTCGACTACCGGGGGTATGCTCGGCGGCAGCGTTACTGTCTTCCCGGTGGCTTCAACCTTGAAGCTAGCCGGCGGCGCTTCTGGGTCTATTACTTGCTTACAACAGACTATGATATTCACGATATCTACTAACCCTCTTCCTTTGTTCTCAAACACCGGCCCAAGTTTGGGGGTTAGTGTAGCATAGGGGTTGACCGATGTCAAACGTGGGTTTAGACCTATCGCGTGCTCAATACCACTCACGTTAGGGACAGTCGCGCCCCGACTCTGTGGAAGAGGCTGCGCAACAGTCCAGCTTTGTGCTGAAGTTAAGTGTCAAATGCGTCTCACTTGCTTGACTAGATGCCCTGCTATCCCTACCATATCATAATCGTGGGTAGTGTTGGTGGTGGAAGAAGATATCAGCTGGGTAACTGGTGATCAGAACTGGCGATGTACTATGCTTGTCGTGGTGGGAAGGGGGCAGCCCATAAGTACTGCACTTCAAGCTGGTAAGAAGCGTGGCTGCGAAGTGCAGGATGGCTTACCAAGTACGAGCATTTATTAATCCCAGTTAGGTTAATGATCACAGAGCCATCTTGCTAAGCCCAATTTTCAATTTGAAATCCGGTTGATCTGTGAGTTATGCTTGGATTAGCTCTCAATGGGAATCAAAGCACCGATTCTGTTGTACTGATCGCGTTATTAGGTTTACTATAGGTTCATATGGGACAGGATTCAGAGTGGCAACCTAGAATACTGTGTTTTTTGTGTCGCTGGTGTAGCTACGTCGGCGCCGACCTAGCCGGTACCAGCCGCAAGAAATACCCGGCCAGCATCCGAGGCATCCGGGTTCCGTGTTCGGGAAGGGTAGACCCGCTTTTTATCCTTAAGGCGCTACGGCTGGGTTTTGACGGGGTGCTGATTTCCGGCTGTCACCCCGGTGATTGTCACTACCAAACAGGAAACTACTTCGCCCGGAGGAGAATGGCCATCACGAAGAGATTCCTTGAGTATATGGGCATTGACCCCAGGCGTGTTCAGGTAAGCTGGGTCTCGGCTTCTGAGGGTGGTAAATTCGCCGATCTGGTTACCGAAATGACACAGGAAATCAGGCAGCTTGGCCCTAACAGACTGTTTGCCGATGAAAAGCAGGGTGATGGAACAACGACTACGCCGTGAGGCTGAAGCCCTGCTGGAGCAGGGTAAGGTCGACTGGATTATCGGCTTTGAGGCGGGTAGTCTCAGATTCACCACTACCCCCCTCATCACCGACGATAAGGACGATACCAAGCGCCTGGTAGTAAGCCCCTTCGCCAATAACAACCTCAGCGTGTATCTCACGGGGATTAAGGGAAGGGTGGCCATCGTCGCCAAGGGGTGCGACAGCCGCTCCATCGTTAGCCTCATTCAGGATGGCAAGGTAGCGCGGCAGGACGTGGTTATTATCGGCGTCCCCTGCTCCGGAATCATCGACCTAGCCAAGGTGGAGGGGTTGGTAGGGAGGGACCGGGACGAGATAGACGACATCGTCCGGGAGGGAGACAAGGTCTCGATAACGTTTAGCGGCGATAAAAGAGAGTACCCCGCAGGGGAAGTTCTTTTCGATAACTGCCTTGCCTGTGAGCTACCTACCCCCCAGGAGTATGACATCTTACTGGGAGAGCCGACGGCGGCGCGAGGTGATGAAGAAAAGACTAAAAGCCGAGAAAAGATAAACAGCTTGGAGGGCGTGAAGCCGGACGAAAGGTGGGCGTTCTGGCGGAACGAGTTCAGCCGCTGTATCCGATGCTACGCCTGTCGTAATGTCTGCCCGGCCTGTTTCTGTGAGCGCTGCTTTGTTGAGGAAGCCGAGCCGCCGTGGGTATTGCCGATACCGCGGTGGCAGGACAATCTCGTGTTTCAGGTTACTAGGAACATTCATGTGGCTGGCCGCTGCACCGACTGTGGTGAGTGTGATCGGGCTTGTCCGGTGAGGATTCCGTTGAGAAGCCTGGCCCGGGAGATGTACGACATCGTGGGTGGGCTCTTTAGTTACCGGGCGGGTACGGACAAAGAGGTGCCCCCCCTTCTCACCTGCTATGAGCCTACGGATGTGGAGGATTTCATCAGATAGCATGACAGCCAGGAAGATAGCCAAAAAGCATATCGCTGACCTCCTCAACGAGTGGCGTCAGGGATTTAACGTCTTCGTGCCCTCGCGGGACGAGGGGGTAGCTAAGTGGGCCAGGTGGGATGGCGGGGACGCCGAGTTCTTGGAGTGGTATCGTAATACCGTGGTGCCGCCCAAGGCACTCTTTTTCCCGCCGCTGGAGGAGATGTTTAGCTTCCACAAAGACGGCGACGGCTACCGGGTGGAGCAACCGCCGCCGGCTGAAGAAAGGTGGCTTATTTTCGGTATCCGGCCCTGTGACGCCAGGGCGCTGGCGGTACTTGACCTGAACTTTAAAGAAGGCTATGAAGACCTCTACTACCTTAAGCGGAGAGAGAATGGGGTCCTGGTGGGGCTGGGTTGTACCAGGCCCTATGAGAGCTGCTTCTGCACCTCGCTGGGTATTGGCCCTACTGATGCCGCTGATGTTGACCTGATGCTTACCGATGTCGGGGCTTATTTCTTGGTGGAGGCGGTTACGGATAGGGGGGAAGAGCTTCTTGGTAAGACCAGCCTGGTTCACGCGGCTACCGGGGCTGATGAGGCTAGGGCCGAGGAGGCAAGAAAGGCCGCCGGTGCCAGGGTGACTCGTAAGATAGATTCTCAGGGTATTTCCGAGAAGCTGCGGGCCAGCTTCGAAGATAAGGGCTTCTGGGAGAGGGTTAGCGCCAAGTGTATAAGCTGCGGCATCTGTACCTTCCTCTGCCCCACCTGCTACTGCTTTGATATCAGTGACGAGCTGGTCAAAAGGCATGGAGCGAGGTTTCGGAGCTGGGATAGCTGCGCCTTCTCCCTCTATACCAAAATGCCCATGGAAAACCCGCGCCGGGAGAAGTGGCGGCGCTTGAGGCAGAAGGTATGCCACAAGTATGAATTCTACCCCGATAGCTTTGACGTTATTGCCTGCACTGGTTGTGGCCGCTGTATTCGCCTGTGCCCCGTTAACTGGGATATTACCTGGGTGCTCTCTAGCCTCCCGGTTCAGAAGCAAGTTGGACTGGAGACTTAGGATATGGCTCTTAGCGATGTCAGTCACCGGCCGAGATTTCTAAGGGAAGGGAATGTCTACCTGCCCCACCCAGCGGTTATCGAGAAGATATTCAGCGAGACCGCGGACACTAAGACCTTCCACTTCAATTTCAGGGACGAGAAGCTCCGTGAGGAGTTTACCTTTCAGTCGGGGCAGTTCTGTCTCCTTTCCGTGCTCGGTGTCGGCGAGGCTCCCTTCTGCATCTCTTCCAGTCCTACCCGGCGGGACCACCTTGAGTGCAGCGTCAAGGAGGTGGGCCGGTTGACCCGGGCGCTGCACCGTCTCAGAGTAGGTGCCGAGATAGGTTTCCGCGGGCCCTATGGTAACGCTTTTCCACTGGATTTCCTTAGAGGGAAGAACCTGGTTTTCGTGGGGGGTGGCATCGGCCTAGCGCCGCTTCGCTCTCTCATCTGGAATGTCATTGATAACCGAGAAGAATACGGCCGGATAGACATCATCTACGGGGCGCGCACTCCGGCCGACCTCTGCTTCAGCTACGACCTTGAGGCGTGGCAGCAGGACAAGACGGTGAATATGGTGACTACCGTGGATAAGGGTGACGAGGCCTGGAAGGGCCAGGTGGGCCTGGTACCCGTGGTGCTGGAAGAGGTGGCGCCGTCGCCGGATAACTCGGTAGCCATCGTGTGTGGCCCGCCGATTATGATACGCTTTACCTTCCCCGCGCTGGAGAAGCTGGGCTTCACTCCCGGGCAGATGCTGACCACACTGGAAAAGAGGATGAAGTGCGGTATCGGGAAGTGCGGGCGGTGTAATATCGGCAATATCTACGTTTGCCGCGACGGGCCGGTCTTTAGCTACGCTGAGATAGCTAATTTCGCTTCCAGTGAGTATTAGGCTAGCATGCCTTCCATCTGAGCCATGATTTGCTCGCCGGTGAAGTCTGTCCTAAAAGGCGCTAGAAATTCTTCTGCGTCTCAAATAGGACAATTTTAAATTACTAGCGTACCTCAAAGGTCTGACTAGGGGATGATTAAAGCATTTTGCGTACCAATTCGGTATTCGGTTCCATCGTCCTATGTATTGAGGATTAATAAGATGTTTGCCTGGCTCTGTTCTACCGAGGAAATGCTCGCTTTCGCTATCTGGTGTCGGATCTAATGTGAGCCACTTATTACCGATTTTCGCTTCTAACCAGAAATGGAAATTTAGCGCCGGAATTCTGGCAAGGGGACAAATTATAGGTAATGGTCTTCCTTCAACGTAGCGTACCTTAATACCATGTAGCTCAAGTAATTCTCCAAGTAGTTCAGCCTTTGCGCCACATGCACCAGATGTTTGAAGCAAAGTCTGCTTCGGTGCTCCCCAGTTTGAAAGTCGATACAATATGTTATTCTTAACCCAATTGTAATCGGCAATAGCTTGCTTTGCGACGTCTTCGTCGCTTTTGTATTCTCCCGTATGGAGCTCTTGAGCTAAGGCTGATAAAGAAATAGGTCGCATTTGTAGATTCCCTTCTTGAATATGCTGGGTTTATCATACGGTAGACAACGACTACAGCAAACAAATGAATGGCCCCGAATTGTGTTACCTAGTTGCACTGAGGGCAAAAAGGGGTGACTTTTGAGATATTTACATCTCACGGTAGCCTGAAGTTTTATAAGGCGTCGTTGTCTTGAATTATACTACATTACTTCACTGTGGTATTTGAAAGAGACTCTTACCTTTGCACGGTAGTTGACAACTTTGCCATTCTCAACATGCATGTCTAGCTTTTCTATCTCAGCAATCCTCAAGTCATTTAGTTTCTTAGCAGCCGTCTCAACAGCATTAGCGGCTGCCTTTTCCCATGACTCTGTGCTAGTACCCACTAATGTAATTATTTTGTAGACACTATCAGGCATTCTAAATCCCCCTTTCTGTAGCTGACTCTCATGTAACGAGGCAGACACATTATATTATACAGTCATTAGTTTAAAATTCAACCGAGAAACGGGTTTGATGCGTGATGAAGGTAATATTGAGTTTGAAGGATCACATATTACCGTTAACGATGTGCTAAAACTGGAGAAGTCAATTCGTTAACTTTACATCGGAGTGTTAATTCTAACAGTATAGCTTAGCAAAGACCTCGCTATATTATGCTCAAAATGAAGCCGAGAGAATTGCTAATAATTTGCTAATGGACTGAATGAAACGGTTTAGTACCAGATGGCATTTTACGCACAAAGCAGGTTTTAGGCGTTTGACACAAAGGTTCTAATTTGAACGAAAAACCACTGTTTAGGACACGTAGCGACAGTTTCCAAAGACCGATGCTCTATCCGCTGAGCTATAGGCGCATGGCTTATTCTGAAGTTAATTCTAGCCCCAGGCGGTTAACATGAAGGGGCAATTCCATTTTTGCTACTAATTTTGCTACTAAATTGTTTCAAACACAGTCGGACATAATGGACATTTACAAACGAAACGGAATTTAGGGCTAGCGCCTTTCAGCTTTGCAATCGTGGTTTTCACGCTTTTCGAGAGCGGCACCATAAACCACTCGGACACCTCTCCACGAGCCTATGCTGAGGCTAGCTTGGCGGTAAAGGAGCTAGCCTTTTCGTCGGCGTTACTATTATGCCCGACTGGGAATACGCCGTCAAATCGCAGCGCGGCGGCTCAGTACTTGGAGGCCCCTATCTCCTCCATCTTACCGGTTACGGTAAAGACTATCCGTTCGCAGATGTTGGTCACCCGGTCGGCGCTGCGTTCCAGGTTGTGGGCTACCCAGATAAGGCGGGTGGCCCGGGTAATGGTCTTGGGGTCCTCGGCCATGAAGGTGAGCAGCTCTCTAAATACCTGGGTATAGAGATTGTCTACCTCGTCGTCTTCAGCCACGATTTGCCGGGCGGCATCGGCGTCGCGGTCGATGAAGGCCCCCAGGCTTCTCTTGAGCATGTCGCGGGTCTTTTCGGCCATGCGGGGGAGGTCGATTAGCGGTTTCAGGGGGGGCTCGTCGCCAATCATGAGCACAATCTTGGCGATGCCCTCGGCGTGGTCGCCGATGCGCTCCAGGTCGGTGATGATGCTGAATACGGAAATAATGGTGCGCAGGTCGCTGGCCATGGGTTGCTGGGTAGCGATAAGCTCGACGCAGTTTTCCTCAATCTCGAACCGCTTTTGGTCTATCATCTTGTCGTCGCTAGTGACCTGCTCGGCCAGCTTGAGGTCTCTTTTCTTGAGGGCTTCTACGGAGCGGTCGATGGCCTTGTCCACCATGCTCCCCATAGCCAGAACGTCGTTCTGAATCTCCCTGAGCCTTCTGTGAAAGATTGTCCTTATCTCCATCGCCAAAACCTCCCTTCGGCCTTTAGCCGAATCGTCCGGTGATATAGTCTTCGGTTCTTTTGTCCTGGGGGCGGCTGAAAATCTCGCTGGTTTCGGCGTATTCCACCAGCTCGCCCAGCAGCAGAAACCCGGCCCAGTCGGAGACCCGCGCCGCCTGCTGCATGTTATGGGTAACGATGACAATAGTATACCGCTTTTTGAGCTCCTGCATCAGGTCCTCTATCTTCAGTGTCGACACCGGGTCGAGGGCTGAGCACGGCTCGTCCATGAGGACTACCTCCGGCTCTACGGCCAGGGCGCGGGCAATACACAGCCTCTGCTGCTGCCCCCCGGAGAGGGCCAGCCCCGACTTATCCAGGTCGTCCTTGACCTCGTCCCACAGGGCGGCGGCTTTGAGGCTCCTTTCGGCTACCTCACTCAGGTAGGCCTTATCCTTCTGCCCCAGCATTCGGGGGCCGAAGACGGCGTTTTCGTAAATGGACTTGGGGAAGGGGTTGGGCTGCTGGAAGACCATGCCCACCCTCTTCCTTACCTCGACCACGTCTACCCCGGGCGCGTAGATATTATTCCCGTCGAGCAGGACCTCGCCCTGAAGCCTTGTCCCTGGGATTATATCGTTCATCCGGTTGAGGACCCTTAGCAGGGTCGATTTGCCGCACCCCGACGGCCCAATCATGGCCGTAATCTGGCGCTCCTTCATATTTAGCGAGACCTTTTTGAGTACCTGACATTCACCGTAGTAGAAGTCGAGGTGCCGGGTCTGCATCTTCGTTTCCATTTTAGCCTCCCCTCATCTTTTTCTGGTAGCGTTGCGATAGCCAGTTGGTTAGGGTGTTGATAACGATGATTATGATGATGAGCACGGCCCCGGTTCCCATCGCCTTATCGAAGGCCCTGGTCTCCATGGCCAGGTAGAAGAGGTGCAGTGACAGGGTGCGCCCCCCGGAGAGTAGCGAGGTAGGCATGGCGGCGCTCCCCCCCATGGTAACGTAAAGGCAGGCAGTCTCCTCGACGATGCGGCCGGCGCAGAGGATGACGCCGGTGATAATGCCGGGCATAGCCGCCGGCAAGACCACGTGCCGGACTGTCTGCCACTTGCTGGCGCCCATAGCCAGCGACGCCTCGCGATAGGAACGGGGCACCGTCCTGATTGCCTCCTCGGTGGTGCGGACGAGCGTCGGCAGGAGAAGGCAGACCAGGGTCAGGGCCCCCGACAGGATGGAGAAGTTGAAGTGAAGGGAGGTTACAAAGAGGGCGAAACCAAACAGCCCGAAGACGATTGAGGGGACCCCGGCCAGGGTTTCCACGGCGTAGCGCACCAGGCGTGTCAGCCGGTTATCCCGGGCGTATTCGGCGAGGTAGATACCGGCGCCTATGCCGGGGATAATCAGTATCGCCAGGGTAATGCCCAGGAGATAGAGGGTGCCGACGATGGCGCTGGAGATACCCCCCTCGCCGCTTAACCCGCCCTGGGGGGGAGTAATCAGGAATTCCAGGTTGATTACGGGCAGCCCCTGAATCAGCACGTAGAGTATGATGCCGAGGAGGATGGCCACGGTGATGGCCCCGCCCCCCCAGATGAACACCATGGCTATTTTTTGAACCGACTTAGGCGACATGTTGGCTCCTGATTCCCCTCTTCAGGGCGAAGGTGGCCACCGTATTGAGGACCAGGATAAGCAGAAAGAGGACGACCCCGGTGGCGAAGAGGGCGCTGCGGTGTGTCCCGGCGGCGTACATTATCTCGGCGGCGATGTTGCCGGTCAGGGTGCGGGCCGGGCTCAGGGGTGAAGTGGGCATGACCACGGCGTTACCGATGACCATTATCATGGCCATGGTCTCGCCGATGGCCCGGCCCATGCCCAGCACGATACCCGCCACGATGCCGGAGCGGGCGGCGGGCAATTGTACGTGCCATATCATCTGCCACTGGGTAGCGCCCATAGCCAGCGCCGCCTCTTTGTACCCCTTGGGGACGGCCCGCAGGCTGTCCTCGCTGATGCTGATAATGGTGGGCAGCACCATGGCCATGAGCACCAAGGAGGCTGACAGGACGCTGAATCCGGTGCCGCCGATTTCACGCACCAGGGGCACGATGAGCATCATGCCTACCAGCCCGTAGACTACCGAGGGGATACCGACCAGGAGCTCTATGGCCGGTCTGAGTATGCGCCGTACCCGGAAGGAGGCTACCTCGGCGAGCAGGATGGCGCAGGCGATACCGACCGGGATAGCCAGCACCATGGAACCCAGGGTCACCAGAAGTGAGCCCACCGTCATGGGCAGGATGCCGAACATCCCCAGTCCGGGGCGCCATTCGGTGCCGAAGAGGAAGTTAGAGAGGCCTATTTCCTGAAAGGCGGGCATCCCCTCACGCAGGGTGAAGACAAAGATTGCCCCCAGCACCACAAAGGAGGCTGAGGCGCAGATGATAACGACAAGCTTGGCGGTACGGTCAATGACTACATGGCTTGCCATTTTTGCCTTTCATAGTCAGTCTTTCCCAACGCCCGGGGGCGGGGTGCTGCTTTAAAGCTACCCCGCCCTATCCTAAAGAAAGGAGAAGAATGAACGGTTTAATCTACCGGTATAAACCCCTCGTCGGTGACGATGCTTTGCCCCTCCGCGCTCAGGCAGAAGTCGATGAACTCTTTACCTAGCCCCGTGGGCGCCTCTTTGGTCAGGAAGTAGAGGGGGCGCACAATCGGGTAGCTGCCGTTTTTAGCATTCTCGACGGTGCCCTCGACGCCATCGACGGCCAGCGCCTTCACCGAGGTGTCGAGATAGCCGAAGGAAAGGAAGCCGATTGAGTTGGGGGTGGTGGATACCGTTGTCCTCACGGCGCCGTTTGACAGCTGCAGAATGGCGTTACTGGTAATCAGGTCTTCACCCATGACCATTTCCTCGAAGGCACCCCTGGTTCCGGAGCCCTCTTCCCGGGCGATAACGATGATTTCGGCATCGGCCCCGCCGACCTGGCTCCAGTTGGTAACCTCGTCGGCGAATATTCTTCTTACCTCGTCCTTGGTTAGGCCGGTGACGGTATTAGCGGGCGGGGTTACTATGGCGATGCCGTCTCGGGCGAGCAGGTGCTTCACCAGGGGCGGCTCGCTCGGTTTTAGCTCTCTGGAGGCAGCGCCGATGTCTACCGTGCCCTCGTCCGCCGACGTGATACCGACAGAGGAGCCGCCGCCCTGGATGGTAACCGTTACCTTGGGGTGCATCTGCATGAAGACGTCAGCCAGCCTCTCCGCCAGCGG
>CAZXVG010000002.1:17238-22906 GCA_964644205.1 uncultured Dehalococcoidales bacterium
AGCACCAGCCCGATAGTCAGGATACTGCTCATTAGCAGTATAAAACGCCTTTTTCCTAGATGGGTTTTCAAATCTTCCTCTTTGCCTCCTTTGGTTTATTTGACTCGATGTCGGTCTTAGTCCTGTCTCAAAGTTTCCTCAGTAAAGCCCCTCTTTTTTCATGGTAACAGGCTATGTTTAAGCCCAATTTAAGGTTTTGTTAAAAGCTGGTAAACTTTTCAAATTAGCCCAGTTCTTTAATCAGGAACGTTACCTTCTCCCTGACCTGGTCTCTTATCTGCCTCACCTTTTCGATGGGCTCTCCCTTGGGGTCGCTGAGTTGCCAGTCCTCGGTGGGCACGAAGCTGGCGGGACAGGTCTCGGCTACCTCACAGCCCATGGTAATCACCCGGTCCGCCCTCTCCAGCATCTCCAGGGTGAGCGGCTTCGGATGCTGCTTTCGGATATCTATGCCGGCTTCGCCCATGACGGCGATAACGCTCGGGCTTACCTCGCTGGCCGGCTTGGTACCCGCCGATTCGGCGGTCGCCTTCCCCTGGGCAAGGTGATTAAAGAAGCCTTCCGCCATCTGGCTTCGGCCTGCGTTGTGGACACAGATGAATAAGACCCTTTTCCCCAAATAAAAAGCCTCAAACCTTCTACTTTACCAGCTACTGATAGCGTATCAGGCGTGGTTTAAGGTAGGTTTAAGGCCTGGTTAAGGTTGTGTTAAATTTTATCCGCTTACTTCACGGGCAGGCTGAAGCTGAAGGTGGAGCCCTTACCCGGCTCGCTTTGGGCCCGGATAGTGCCTCCGTGGGCCTGGACGATATGTTTGGCAATGGCTAGGCCCATGCCGGTACCGCCCCCGGAGCGGGCCTTATCCGCCTTGTAGAAACGCTCGAAGACGTGGGGCAGGTCCTCCCCGGAAATCCCGATTCCGGTATCGGAGATGCTTAGGGTGGCCGAGTCTCCCTTGAGGCCGGTGGCCACCGTCACCTTACCCTTAGGCGGGGTGAACTTGAGGGCGTTATGCAATAGATTGGTTATCACCTGCCGGACTCGCTCCTTATCGGCGGTGACCGGGGGTAGCTTGGGGGTGGGTTCCAGGCTTACGGTCACCCCCCGCCGCGTGGCGAAGGGGTTTAGCTGGGCGATAGCCTCCCGGGCGAGTGTGTTGAGGTCTACCCTCTCCAGCTTGAGCTCGGCCTTGCCGCTCTCGATACGCGATAGCTCGGTGAGCTCGGCGACTATCTGGGTCATCCGGTCTACCTCGCTGTCGACGCTGGTAAGGAAGTTCCTGGTAAGCTCCCTGTCCTCAACGGCGCCGTCCTTCAGCGTCTCGATGACCGCCTTGATGGTGGCCAGCGGCGTCCTTAGCTCGTGGGAGATATTGCCCACCAGTTCGCGCCGCATGGTCTGCAGGCTTCGTAGCTCGGTGAGGTCCTGAAACACCACCAGCGCTCCGGCGGGCCGGTCGGTTATCAGGGGGACGGCGACCACCCGCAGAAACCGTTTCCCGATTCCCGATTCGAGCTGGACGGCCTGTTCGCGGCCGGTCTTAAGGCACGACCTGAGTATCCTGTCCACTTCATAGTCCGGCACCGCCTCTATGAAGTAGCGGCCCCTCACCTTACCCTGCTTGAAGCCGAACAGCTTCTCCGCGGCCGGATTGGCTAGGAGAACGTTACCCTCGCCGTCCGTCATGATTACCCCGTCGGCCATGCTGGCCAGAATGGCGGCCAGCTTACCCCTCTCCTCGGAGATTTCGGCGACCGTCTTTTGCAGACTGAGCGACATCTGATTGAAGGCCTCGGCCAGCTGGCTGGCTTCGTCCTTGGTCTTAACGCTAATCTTCTGGCTGAGTTCCCCCCGGGCGATTCTCCGGGCCGCCCCGGTGACCTCCTGTATGGGGCGGCTTATTGCCCGGGAGATGAGCGCGGCGGCCAGCAGGGCTACCCCGGCTGTTATGCCCAGCGCCGCGATAACCGGGGTGGTTACCTTAGCTACCAGGTTTTCCACCGCTGCCAGCGGCAGGGCTGCCCGTGCCACGCCGACAACCTCTCCCCGGCTCACTATGGGCACGGCGACATACATCAGTTGCTCTCCCAGGGTGGCGCTGTAGCGGGTGCTCTCCCCGATGCCTGAAGCCAGGGCGGCCATCACCTCGGGGCGGTTGGCGTGGTTTTCCATGGTCTCCGGGTCTTCCTCGGAATCACCGAGAACGGTGCCGCTTAGGCTGATGATGGTAACCCGGGCGCCAGTCTCTCGCCCCAGGGTCTCAGCTAAATCGGCCAGGTCCTCAGTCTCCGGGTCGGTAAAGCCGGGTAGACTGGCCTGGGCGGTAAGCCGGGCGGTGTTCTCAAGCTGGGAGCGCAGATTGTCAATCTGGGTGTCTCTTGCCGAATCTACCAGATAGAGCCCCAGGAACCCGATGCTGCCCAGGATGAGCAGTATAAACGGCAGCGTTATCCGCCACTGAATGCTGCGGAACACCTTCAGCCCTCCAGCTTATAGCCGACACCCCTCACCGTAATCAGGTATCTGGGTTTCCCCGGGTCGGCCTCTATTTTCTCCCGGAGCCAGCGGATGTGGACATCGACGGTGCGGGTGTCGCCGGCATAATCATAGCCCCATACCTTTTCCAGGAGCTGTTCCCGGCTGAAAACAATCCCCTTGTGCTTGGCCAGGAAGGCCAGTAGCTCGAACTCCTTCGGCGTCAGCTTCGCGCTGGAGCCGCCGATATCGACCCGGCGCCGGGCAACGTCTATGGCGAGTTCGTTGATTACTGTTACGTCCTCAGCGGCGGCCGGCTCTGCTTCCTTCATCTCGGCACGGCGGAACATGGCCCGAATGCGGGCGAGCAGCTCCCTCATGCTGAAGGGCTTGGTCATGTAGTCGTCGGCCCCGATTTCGAGGCCGATTATTTTGTCGACCTCCTCGTCCTTGGCGGTGAGCATCAGGATGGGTACCGCCATCTCGTTACGCAGGATACGGCAGACCTCGAAGCCGTCCATCTCGGGTAGCATTATGTCCAGAATAATCAGGCCGGGGCGTTCCCGGCGCGCCGTCTCCAGGGCCTGGCTGCCGTCGAAGGCGGTGGCTACTTCATAGCCCTCTTTAACCAGGTTGTATCTCAGGACCTCCACCAGGTTTCTGTCGTCCTCGACGATGAGGATTTTTTTCCCTGCCACCTTTATCTAATCCCTTGCAACTTTACTGTAATAGTAGCATATCACAGCCGGAGGATATGCTGAAAGGAGGCGAGGGGGCTACCGGTCTCGCCAGTGGAGACACTACCCTTTTCTTTCCTCTGGCGTTATAATAGTGGCGAGGCCTGGTTAGAAGCCGCTCTCTATTTCGGATGTGATGGAGGCGTTATGAAAAAGCTATCCTTAATGATTGTAGCCTTAGTAATCTTAAGCCTGCTCCTGGCCACCGGCGTTAACGGCTGTGCCGGGGAAGCCCCGGGGGTGACCTCCTACCCGGTACCCATGGAACCCACAGTGCCAACGGCGGAGTGGGATAAAGCGGAAATTAGCGGCGGCGGCGTGGAGCTACCGTCCTCGTTACCGGAGGAGCGGATGATAGTCCGCAACGGGGAGATATCGCTGGTGGTCGAGGACGTAGCCCAGTCCCAGGACGAGATAGCCGCCCTGGCCGCTAGGCTCGGGGGCTGGGTGGTCAACTCCAACATCTATGGTGAGGAAGAGGAGATGCGGGGTTGGGTCTCGATTCGTATCCCCAGCGACAAGTTCGACCAGGCGCTGAGTGAGCTGCGGGCGATGGCGGTCAGGGTGACCTCGGAGAGCACCAGCACCCAGGATATAACCGAGGAATACGTTGACCTTGAGTCGCGGCTGAGGAACGCCGAGGCCACCGAGAGCCAGTATCTGGCCCTTCTGGGGCGGGCCGAGGAAGTGGAGGACATCCTCAAAATCTACGAATCGCTGTCCCAGATACGCTATGAGATAGAGCAAATCAAGGGGCGGATGCAGTACCTGGAGCAAATCTCGGCCATGAGCCTGATTTCGATAAATCTGGAGCCATCCCTGGGGCCGCTGGTCAGCCCCGGCTGGAGCGCCAGCGAGGCGCTTAACTCCGCGGTGCGCGGGCTGACGAGCTTCGGGCAGGGGCTGGGAACGGCCTTTATCTGGATTGGCATCTTCAGCCCGATATGGGGCACCATACTCGGCATTACCTACTGGCGCCGCCGCAAGAGAAAGCAGGCTCAGCAGTCGTCGGATTGAAGCCGCCCCAATAGCTCCTGCTGACTCAGGCCGCTTACGGAGAGCGTCTTGGTGCGGCTGGTGTGTCCCCTGACAATAGAAAGAGAGCTCTGGCTGACGCCTAAAAGCCGGCTCAAAAAGGCCACGAGCTCTCTATTGGCCTTGCCCTTGATTGGTGGTGCCGCTATCTTCACCCGTAGTATGCCCTCGCTAAAGCCCACCACCTCGCTTTTGGGGGCATTGGGGGAAACCCTCAGCAAAATCCTAGCTTCGCTTCCCAAAGCCTGTAAAACGTGCGCCTCGAATTAGTATTCGCCCTTGCTTCCGGTATTAAATACGATTGCAACCAGGAGTAAGACCCCCGCCAGAATGAGCCAGAACATCCAGGTAAGCCCTTCGGCTAGTGTCGGGATTACCCCGCCGGCGGTGAGACCACCCAGCACGGCACATATGCCACCAAGGATACTGAAAACCAAGCCTCCTGTGCTCATCGACGACCTCCCTTCTTAGTTAACGCCCGAAGCAATCAGGGATGCATTTTGCGGCTTCATTTTACCCGGCTGGTTCGTATATACTGGAGTTAGATGGATAATAACACGAAACCGGCTGGATAGTCCATACCCTTTTACCCGGTTAGCCGTCTGTCGGAGGGAGGAGACGCTATGAGTAAGCCGGAGCTGGAGATAGGTAATCTACTCCGCCTTAGAGGGCTGAGCCTCGGGGTCGTGGAGTCGGCTAGCGGCGGGCTTATCTCTCACCTGATAACCAGTGTCGCCGGTAGCTCGGACTACTATAAGGGGTCAATCACCGCCTACTCTAACCAGGTCAAGGTCGGGGTGGTCGGGGTCAGCGAAGCTGCCATCCAGAGATATGGCGCTGTCAGCCCGGAGGTGGCCCGGGAGATGGCCCGGGGTGGCCGGGAGGTGCTTGGGGTGGATATCTGCCTTGCCGATACCGGTATCGCCGGCCCCGGCGGGGACACCCCGGGAAAACCGGTGGGCCTGTTCTACCTCGGTCTGTCCTGTGGAACCGGCACCGAGAGCCGAAGGCACGTCTTTTCGGGAGACCGGGAACAGAACAAGATGGCGGCGGCTCAGGCCGCCCTTACCTGGCTGAAAGAGTATCTTCTGAGCCTGGAGTGAAGGCCCCCGATTGCGGACGCCGCTTATCGGTGTTATACTGGGGCACAGGTCGCTATCTAGAAGGGAAGATTTGTATGAGGAGAGCCGACGGGCGGGCCTATGATGAACTGAGGCCGGTAAGCATAACCCCCGGCTACCAGGGCTTTGCCGAGGGCTCGGCGCTGATAGAGCTGGGTAAGACCCGGGTGCTGTGTTCGGTAAGCGTTGACGAAAGGGTGCCCGCCTTCCTCAAGGGCGGCGGCAGCGGCTGGATAACCGCCGAGTACGCCATGCTGCCCCGGGCCACGGTCACCCGCACCCCCCGCGATTCCTCGCTGG
>CAZXVG010000003.1:0-21676 GCA_964644205.1 uncultured Dehalococcoidales bacterium
CGCTCATCGGCTGGGCCTTCACCGAAACGTAGGCCTCGATAGCATGAGTCAGGGCATCTATCCCCGTAGCCGCCGTCAGACCGCGCGGCATGGACAGCGTCAGCAGCGGGTCGACGATAGCCTTGGCCGGGATGAGGTAGGGGCTGGCGATGAGCATCTTGACATCCCTCTTGGTATCGGTAATGATGGTAAACTGGGTGACCTCGCTGCCGGTGCCAGCCGTGGTGGGCACGGCAATCATGGGGGCCCCGGGCTTAGCGACCTTGTTAGCCCCCTGGAAATCCTCGACGGCACCGCCGTTGGTGGCCATGACGGAGATTGCCTTGGCGGTATCAATGGCGCTGCCGCCGCCGACAGCCAGCAAAAAGTCACAGCCGTTCTCCCGGTAGCTCTTAGCGCCCTCCTGGACAAAGTCTACCGTAGGCTCAGTGAAGACGCCCGCATATACCGCAAACTGAATCTTTTCCTTGCTGAGAGCCTGCTCGATGCCCTTCAGTACGCCCAGCTTAAGCAGGACTTCATCGGTAATAATGAGACCCTTTTTGCCCCCGAGCTTCCGGCTCTCCTCGCCAATCTGCCCGGCAGCCCCCGAACCGAAAATCAGCACCGGAGGTACTAAAAATGCTCTTGCCATCTTATCATGACCTCCTTAGTCCGCTATTCAACCTCGATGCCCATGCTGCGGGCGGTGCCTTCGATAATCCGCTCGGCAGCTTCGATACTGGTGGCGTTCAGGTCCTTACTCTTGAGCTCGGCTATTTCCCTGAGCTTAGCTCGGGAAAGCACCCCCACCCCCTCACGCCCCGAAGTGCCGGAACCCTTCTCCACACCGAGCGCCTTCTTCAGCAAATCGCTGGTGGGCGGTGTTTTGGTAATAAAAGTAAAGGAACGGTCTTCAAAGACCGTTATCTCCACGGGAATAATGGTACCGGTCTGAGACGCGGTACGCTCGTTATAATCCTTACAGAAGGCCATGATATTAATCCCGTGCTGCCCCAAAGCCGGGCCCACCGGCGGGGCTGGATTTGCCTGCCCGGCCGGAATCTGCAGCTTGATTATGGCCTTTACCTTCTTCGCCATAAAGGTCTCCCCAAATAATTTTAGAATCACCCGAAAGCGGGAAAGCGGCGCGCTAGAGCTTCTCCACCTGAAGGAAATCAAGCTCTACCGGAGTCTCCCGACCGAAGAGGGAGAGAAGCACCTTCACCTTTCCCTTTTCCGAGTTTATGCTGTCCACCACCCCGATGAAATCGACAAAGGGGCCGTCGGTCACCCGGACGCTCTGCCCCTCCCGGAAACCAATCTTAATCTTGGGCGCCTCAGCCTCCATCTGCCTCAATATCTGGCTGACCTCACCCTCCTGCAGCGGAACCGGTTTATCCCCGCTGCCCACAAAACCGGTCACCCCCGGCGTATTACGCACAATCTGCCAGCTCTGGTCACTCATCTTCATCTGGACGAGGACGTAACCGGGGAGTATCTTCTTGCTTACCGTCCGCTTCTGTCCGGCCCTGACCTCAATCTCGTCCTCGGTAGGGATGACTACCTGCGAAATCTCGCCCTCGGAGTCCATGAACCGGATACGCTGTGCCAGATTCTTCTTGACACGCTCTTCATAACCGGAGTAGGTATGAATTACAAACCAGGGCTTTGACTTCTCCTCCACAAGACCTCACCGAAACAAGATTTGTAAATATTCAGACCACATCGAGGCAAGCGCTACCTAAAGACTCTCAGTATCCTGCCACCCAGAAGACCCTCTCTCCTGAAACCCCCTCGAGACCAAGCCGGCCCAGAAACCGACCACTAGCCACCCAGAAAGACGTTATTGACCAGGTTGGTAAAACCCATGTCTATGAAGCCCAGAGCCACACCGGCAATAACCGTGAGGATAATGACCACCCCCGTCAAATAGGCAGCCTCACGCGGGGAGAGCCAGACCACCTTCTTCAACTCGGCGGTAATATCGCCGAAGAAGCGGCGTATTGAGGACCTCTTTGCCATCGTGGTCGCCGTACTCTTGGCCATAACTAAATCCTAACCACCCGGTTCTATTTTACCTCTCGATGCAGCCGGTGAGACCGACAGCGGGGGCAGTATTTATTGAGCTCCAACCGCTGGGTGTCGTTCCTCTTGTTCTTGGTGGTGGTATAGGTCCTCTCCCGGCACTCGGTACAGGCGAGGTGAATAATAATCCTGGCTTCAGCCTTCTTAGCCATAACTACTCAATGATGCGGGTAATCGAGCCCGCACCCACCGTCTTTCCTCCCTCCCGGATAGCAAAACGCAAGCCCTTCTCCAGGGCCATGGGGTAGATAAGCTTTATCGTCATCTTGATGTTGTCACCGGGCATCACCATCTCCACCCCCTGAGGCAGGGTGATACTGCCGGTGACATCGGTAGTCTTGATATAGAACTGGGGCTTATAGCCGTTAAAGAAGGGGGTATGCCGTCCCCCCTCGTCCTTGCTCAAGACGTAGACCTCTGCCTCCGCCTCGACGTGCGGTTTGATGGTTCCCGGCGCCGCCAGCACCTGGCCCCGCTCCACCTCGTCACGGTCTATACCCCGAAGCAGCGCGCCCACGGCGTCTCCCGGCTCAGCCTCGTCGAGGAACTTATGGAACATCTCCAGGCTGGTAGCCACCGTGCGGCGGAGCTCGTGGTGCAGCCCGACTATCTCAATCTCATCTCCGGGATGAATCACTCCCCGCTCCACTCTGCCGGTAACCACCGTGCCCCGGCCTTTGATGCTGAAAACATCCTCCACCGGCATCAGGAAGGGCTGGTCTTTAGGCCGCGCGGGCACCGGGATATATCTGTCTACCTCGTCCATCAACTTCAGGATGGGTCCGCACCACTGACACTCCCTTTTACCGCAGCCGCACTCCAGCGCCTTGAGAGCGCTCAAGCGAACCACCGGTATCTCATCGCCGGGAAACTCATACTTACTGAGCAGCTCCCTGACCTCCATCTCCACCAACTCCAAGAGCTCCTCGTCGTCCATCATATCAACCTTATTAAGGGCAACCACGATAGAGGGGACATTCACCTGGCGGGCGAGCAGGACGTGTTCCCTGGTCTGGGGCATCGGCCCGTCGGGGGCACTGACTACCAGTATCGCCCCGTCCATCTGAGCCGCCCCGGTTATCATATTCTTGATAAAGTCGGCATGGCCCGGACAGTCAATGTGGGCATAGTGCCGCTTCTCGGTCTCATACTCCACGTGGGCGATGGCAATGGTCAAACCGCGGGCCTTCTCCTCGGGAGCATTATCAATGCTGTCAAATGAACGAAAGCCGGTAGTCGTACCAGCCTTGGATAAGACCATGGTTATCGCCGAGGTTAACGTTGTCTTCCCGTGGTCAACGTGCCCGATGGTACCCACATTACAGTGTGGTTTAGTCCGCTCGAACTTCTTTTTAGCCATTTTAGACCCCCTTTATTCCTCAGCCCACAACCAGATTCGAACTGGTGACCCCGTTCTTACCAAGAACGTGCTCTTCCAACTGAGCTATGTGGGCACGATTTCGTAGCTAATATTAAGGTAACAGAAATGAAAAGTCAAGCTGTAACCACGCCCCCCGAAAACCTCACCTCTGGTAACGAGTCTGAAGTCGCCGGTCAGTGGCTACATACCCGACTGCCGTTGTGAGGATAAGTCACAAGCGACCCTAGCTAACTACCAGCATAGATTACGACGTTTCCGGTGGTTTTGTCAAGGAGGCGGCTTCGGCATAGCCCCGTAAAACCGCGGGTAGAAAAAGCGGGGAGCCTCAAACTCAGCCGGGGAGGCATCTTCTTGAGTGCGGTACGGCTCGCCGGCCATCATTCGCAAGCACCCGGGATACCGAGATGGGGTATGGTGGAGGGGGCAGGATTCGAACCTGCGTAGCCCTTTCAGGCGGCAGTTTTACAGACTGCTCCGATTAACCACTCCGGCACCCCTCCCGACATAACTACCGGAATAAAAGAACAAGCCCGAGAGGGGATTCGAACCCACTAACCTACCGATTACAAGTCGGTTGCGCTACCATTGCGCTACTCGGGCGCCACCTCTCGCAGCCTTCCGAAAGAAGCTAACCAAGTGAAATTATAAGAACGGAGGGCCAAAAAGTCAAGCTGAGAACGGCTGCCTGAACCAGCTACCCCTAAGCACCCCCGGAACCGGGCTCGGTAATCAAACCGTAAAGCTCCGGCCGGCGGTCCTTCAGGTAATCTATCTCATATGCTCCGGGAACGATGACCTGGCGCTTCTCCCGGGCTGAAGCCAGGCTGACCTCAGCGTAGATAATCTCCTCTTCATCCGGACTGGCCTGGCCCAGGGTCTTACCCGAAGCGCTGACAATCTTACTCAGCCCGGCAAAGCCGTAGCCCCGCTCCCCGCCCACCCGGTCGGCGGCTACCACGTGAACCCGATTCTCAATAGCCCGGGCGTTAACGATATAGGTAGATAGCGTCTCCCGGCGCACCTGGGGAAAGTTGGTGGGTAGCGCCAGGATATCAGCGCCCATCAAGGTCATCACCCTGGAGCTCTCGGGGAAGACGATATCATAGCAGATATAAAGCCCGATATTGCCTATCGGCGTCCGGTGCACCGCAAAGGGCCGGTCTCCCCGGTCGCAAAAGCGGTCGACCCCCAGAAAGGGGAGGTGGTTCTTGCGATACCCGGCGATAAATCCCTGCGGCCCGACCAGGACGGCGGCATTGAACAGCCGGTCGCCCTCCCTCTCCAGAAGACCGAAGACGACGTAGACCCCAAGCTCACGGCACCGGGAAGCCATCTCCTCGGTACTCGGCCCGGGCACCGTCTCGGCGAAAGGCAGCACCTCCTCCCGGCTGCGGAAGATGTAACCGGTCAGGCTGCACTCGGGGAATACCACCAGGTTAGCCCGGCTGGCCGCCGCCTTAGCCACCCATTCCAGGATGCCCGCCAGGTTCTCCCGGTTCTTCATGAGCCCGGGTTCCGTCTGCACGGCCGCTATCTTCACCAGGTCCGACATAACGCTGCCTCCACTATCAGAATCTCAACCGTTACCACGAGCGATTGTATCACCAAAAGCCCCGCCCCGCAATCGAGGGCCAGAGACCAAAATAGAAAGGGCACGGCCCCAGGTGCCGCACCCCTGTATTTTTCATGGTAGAGCAAGTTGTACGATAGACAGAACCTTCACCCTTACGTTTACTCTGGAAGGCTAAGCCCATTAGTTCCAACCTAATAGGCGCTCTCTAAGGATAAATGAGAGCCTAGTAGCCCCCTTACCATGTTGTCGGTAAGGGGGCTACTCGTTATCTACACGAAACATCGTTCTGGACATATCATCATGTAAATATAGGTCCATTCTGAAATTCAACAATCGTTCCTTTTGTTTAATAATGGCTTTGGCACACCCGAAAAGCACCTTAGCAATCGAATAGACTACAGAATCCTGACCTGAACGCTTGCCGCAGTCTAAAGGGCAAAGAGAAAGCCCTAGCCAGCGTCTAACCGAGCTAGGGCAAGTCTAACAAAGGCGGTGAGGTACCTGAGAATATCCGGGTAGAGACTCTCACCGACTATCAAATGAGAGAGCTTAAGAGGTTGAAGGACTGGCTCTATTGTCAACGTGTCAAGGTGAGATAGGAAAGGGAGAGGGGAGACAGGAGGCTGGAGCGGGAGGAAACCGAGGCACAAAGGAAAGCTGAGCAACCGGAGCTATTCGTGTTCTAGAGATAGTCCACAAATCAAAGGGGGCTGGGAAGTATAATCCCAGCCCCCTTTTTTTCTTCGTAATAATACAGTCTAAGCTTTTGTTGCTCAGGATGCACATTTGTTCTAGGAATCACACCCCAATGATGCCTAAGCATCCCTAACAGCCCATGCCCTTAGGCCATCGTAGGTAAAAGACAAGTGGAAACGAACAGCTTCATTCTCATCTCGGCTCCTGACATAAGGTCTGTTGAAATCTCGCCCCGGGACAAAGAAAGCTGTTAGGCCGCAAGATAGCTCGATTTGGCCTGCTTCGGGCCCGAATATTTTGTAAACTCGCCCATCTACCAAAGAAAGCCGCTCTCCCTTCTCAACTTCCCGGGATTTGGGGAGTTGAGAATAATGCAGTATGCGTTTCATACCAACACCTTTGCCATACCATTCAATGTTGCTGTGCCGGATTGCAAGGTTGCGAGCCAGAGTACTGCACTCAGTTATGAGGCCTGAAGCCTTTGATACAGATGATACTAGGCCATCCAGAGATTGCAGTGTGTAGAGAATGTATAGATAGAACGTTGCCTCAAGTAGCTCGCTTTCCAGTATGAAAGACGTTCTATCGCCGCTTCTATGCTTTGTCCGTCAATCCTGCGCACACTTTGGAACCAGTATCGAATGCTTCTGTAGTCTGTCAGGTCTACTTCTTCTGTTCTAATAGGTATTGTTCAGGGTTCTTTTCAAAGGCCTTTTTACAGCCGACAGCACAGAAATAGTATTTCTTCCCCTTATATTCGGATACGGCGGCTGCCTTCTTCTCGTCTACTTCCATCTTGCATACGGGATCAATCGCCATCTTCTGTGCCTCCTTTTTCTGTGCACTATCTAAACTCAACGGCTTAAATCTTCTTAAACGTAGTGAATTTGATACAACAGTAACCGAACTCGCTGCCATGGCTGCAGCTGCCAGCATTGGATTAAGAAAGCCAAAGTCACCGAGAATAAAATGAAGCCCCGAGGGAACACCAACCTCACCAAAAACGAAGAATAATGCTCCGGCGGCGATCGGGATAAGGGCACTATTATAGGCAAAAGCCCAGAATAGGTTCTGCTTGACGGTTCTCATAGTGCGTTTGCTTAGGGAGATTGCAGTGACAATTCCGCTTAGGTCACCGCTAATCAGTGTGATATCGCCTGTTTCCATGGCAACGTCAGTACCGGTGCCAATGGCAATGCCCACGTCGGCCTGAGCTAAGGCCGGAGCATCATTGATGCCGTCACCAACCATGGCGACTACTTTGTCCTCTTGCTGTAGCTTCTTAACTTCTCGGGCTTTGTTTTCTGGGAGAACCTCGGCTAAAACCCGGTCAATGCCCGCCTCTCGAGCAATGGCCTCAGCAGTGCGTTTATTGTCCCCGGTGATCATTCCGACCTCAATACCCATGCTATGGAGTGCTCTCACCGCTTCTTTAGTATTTGGCTTAAGGGTATCAGCCACAGCGATGACCCCTACTACCTGGCCGTCTAAACCTAAGAACATTACCGTCTTCCCTTGTTCCCAAAGCCTATTGGCTTCTTCCTCAAGACCATTAAGAGAAAGGCCCTTATTCTTTACAAGCCCAAGATTACCCAGGAACAGCTTCTTCCCATCTACGGAAGCTTCAACCCCGTGTCCCGGAATAGCATTGAAATTTGATACTGCCAGCAATTGCACATTTCTCTCTGTTGCTGCTCTGACTATAGCCTCACCAAGAGGGTGTTCCGAACCACGTTCTGCTGATGCCGCAAGCTGGATAACCTTTTCCTGCGTAAACTCTGGAATGGTGATTATATCGGTTACCTTAGGTTCGCCTTTTGTTAGCGTTCCTGTCTTATCAAGCAGAATGGTTTTGATTTTGTGAGACCTCTCCAAAGCTTCGGCATTTCTTATGAGAATACCGCTCTCTGCTCCTTTGCCTGTACCGACCATTATTGCTGTCGGCGTTGCCAGTCCCATGGCACAGGGGCATGCGATAACCAGTACCGCCACAAAGTTTAGAATACCAAAGGTGAGTGCTGGTGATGGCCCGGTAAAATACCAGACAAAGAAGGTAGCGACAGCTATACCCACCACTATGGGTACAAAGTAACCGGCAACAACGTCGGCCAATCGTTGAATTGGTGCCTTACTCCCTTGAGCCTCCTCAACCATGCGAACTATGTGGGCTAGCGCCGTGTCTTTTCCCACCTTGGTTGCTTCAAACTCAAAGCTACCGGTCTTGTTGATGGTAGCTCCGATCACTTGATCGCCCAGTCTTTTCTCCACCGGGATGCTCTCACCGGTAATCATGGATTCGTCAACACTGGAATGACCTTTCTGGATTACGCCATCTACCGGGATTCGCTCACCAGGTCGCACCAAAACAATGTCACCAACCTGGACATCATCTACAGATATTTCAAGTTCCTGGCCATTGCGGCTGACTCGGGCAGTCTTCGGTTGCATGCCGATGAGTTTCTTTATCGCCTCTGAAGTCCGACCCCTGGCTCTCGCTTCAAAAAAACGGCCCAGAAGGATCAGGCCAATAATGACAGCTGCCGTATTGAAATATAATGTTGGTTCTATCCCCGGAGCAGCAAAGAGCCCCGGCCTTAACACCGCTATCATACTGTAGAAATAGGCCGCCGAACTGCCGACTGCAATAAGGGTATTCATGTCAGCCCTTCTCTGCTTTAGAGCTGCCCAAGTTCCTTTGTAGAATTGTAATCCTGCCCAGAACTGTACGGGTGTCGCTAGTGCCCAGAGCAGATAAGGCTGTCCGGGAAAAGAAGGCCCGAAGCTGAGCCCCAGAATTGAGAAGCCTAGAACCATGGCGAATATGACTCTATTTCTTAGGGCGTGAATATTTCTCTTGGCCACTACGGTAACATCCTCTATGGCTCCAGCCTCAGGTCCGAGTTCGTATCCAGCATCTTTAACTGCTTTTCTAAGCTGATTTACTTCGGTTCCATCTATGTATTCCACAGTCGCTTTCTCTGAAGCCAAGTTGACATTAACTGAGACCACTCCCGGTACACCAGCAAGAGCCTTCTCTACATGGGATACGCATGAGGCACAGGTCATCCCGGTGACGGGGAAGATAGATTTCTTGGTGGCTATTCCATAGCCCAACTCAGATATAAGATCCTTGAAGGTGCCCAGTTCTACCTTGGCAGGATCGTATTCAATAGTTACCTTTTCTGAAGCAAAGTTCACCATGGCTTGCTTGACACCAGGAATCTTGTATAGACCCTTTTCGATCGTACCTGCGCAGGCGGAACAGGTCATACCGGTAATGGGCATGTGCACCCTCTTAGTTTTTCGTTTAACTTCTTTAGACATCCCCTCTGAGCCTCCTGGAACCCGATTTTGAACTAGCGGCTAAAACCGAATAGTCTTTCTAGCGTCCATTATTAGCTCCTCGGCCACATAACTAGTATAGGGCGGAGAAACTAAACCGTCTGTTTCTTCGATAGACAACCAGTCAGGTAAAAAGATAGTCTTAGGGAAAGTCAGCCCCAGGCGATTTCCCACAAGTATTTCGACTAGCTTGTTGGTTGACTGGGCGGCAAAGGGATTATTGATTACATACGTTCCATTGAGCGACAAACCCTTCACCAGCTCCCTTAAGAATGGGTAGCGAAAGCTCAACCGATCAACCACAACCTGGTAGGTTCGCTCTATCGGGAATTTTTCTCCGCTTACGGACATAAACTCCACGGTAACACCGTCCAGGCGGGAGCTTACATCGTGCATGAATCGATCGCTAGTAGATTCCAGAATGCCAACAACCATCGCTTTGTCGGTAGTTATCATAGCCGTTGAAAGTTCTTCAGTCAATCATGCAAGCCAATTTGGATAGTAATACTTGCTACGAACAAACCGCTAAAATGTTACTTAATTCTGAAGGGAGATTATCTAGGACTTACTAGAAAGACAGTTAGCAGCAAAACCGCCGGTCTAAATCTGGTGTTGCCATTAGAACAAATCGCCAAAACGTAGTGGTTGAACATTCTGAGTGAATATACATTACACCGCCGGATTCTTACCTGCTGGGGTCTCCTGTGCTATAATTTATCAGGTAGAACGTTTGCTCTCTTATCGGAAGCTGGTTCTTGTTTTGTAGACGGGGAATATAACGGTTAGGTATCGGCATCGGCCGCCGGCTCCGGAAGCATCCATGGCTACAGTACTGACTTAACCGACTTGGAAAGCGGGCTGATTGCCGGGGGTAGGTCAGGGGGGGACTTGAGCTCACAGGGTAAAGGTCGGCTACCAGAGATCGCGGTTATCATCCCTGCCTTCAATGAGGCGGATTCGATTACTAAGGTGCTTGGCGATATTCCGAAGGGTCTGGTTGGCGAGGTAGTGGTGGTAGATAATAACTCCACCGACGCTACATCAGAGAAGGCACGGAAGGCGGGGGCTACGGTCTTAAGCGAACCGAGGCTGGGCTACGGGTTCGCCTGCCTCAAGGGCCTCGATTATCTCAAGGCCAGGTCAAAAAAACCGGACATCGTGGTTTTTCTGGATGCCGATTACTCGGACTACCCGAAAGAAATGGCCAGCCTGATAAAACCCGTTATCGAGCAGGACTGCGACTTGGTAATTGGCTCCCGGTCACCGGACAGGAGGGGGAAGGGGGCCATGCCACCCCACCAGCTCCTGGGGAACTGGCTGGCGGTAACACTCATCAGGTTGGTTCACGGAGCCCGCTTCAGTGATCTAGGACCCTTCCGGGCCATCAAATTCGACAAGCTGACCGGTCTGGGCATGAAGGACCGGACCTACGGGTGGCCGGTAGAGATGCAGCTCAAGGCGGTTAAGCAGGGCCTCCGCATCTGCGAAATACCCGTTAGCTATAGAGCCAGGATTGGAAAATCAAAGGTGTCCGGCAGCGTCAAAGGCAGTATCCTGGCCGGATTCAAGATAATAGCCACTATATTCCGATATCGGTGAGCTGGTGCTGGCAATGGTGACTAATATCCTGGTTGGTCTGGTACTCGTAGGATATTTCGCGCCGCAGCTATTTATTACGGTGTACCTCTTGTCGCAGGCCAGACTGCTTTATCTCTCCTGGAAGCACCGGCGGAAGGCTAAGCAGCCCCAGGGTGATGAGACTGGCTACCGGCCATGTGATGAAACCGACTGGCCCGTAGTAACCGTACAGCTACCTGTTTTTAACGAGCTTTACGTGGTGGAAAGGCTGATCGACTCGGTTGCCGCCTTAGACTACCCCCGTAGCCGGCTCGAGATTCAAATCCTGGACGACTCAACCGACGAAACTACCGACCTCATCGCTAATAAATCGAGAGAGCTTAAGGCTGGAGGGTTCGACGTTTCACACGTGCGGCGGTCTGACCGGCACGGATTTAAGGCCGGGGCCCTGGCTTACGGGCTCAAGCTGGCCAAAGGGGAGTTTATCGCCATTTTTGACGCCGACTTTCTGCCGACCCCCGACTTTCTGTTAAAGACCATCCCCCATTTCCGCGATAAAGAAATCGGCGTCGTGCAAACAAAGTGGGAGCATATCAACGAAGACTACTCCCTGCTGACACGCCTGCAGGCCTTCGGGCTGGACGCCCATTTCAACATCGAGCAGGAGGGGCGTAATGCCGGCGGGCACTTCATTAACTTCAATGGCACCGCCGGGGTGTGGCGCAAAAGCTGCATTATAGACGCCGGTGGCTGGCAATCAGACACGCTGACCGAAGACCTGGACTTAAGCTACCGGGCACAGCTTAAGGGCTGGAGGTTCAAGTACCTGGGAGAGGTGGGCACCCCTGCGGAACTGCCGGTTACCATGAGCGCCCTGAAGACGCAGCAGTTCCGGTGGAGCAAGGGGGCGGCAGAGTGCTGCCGGAAGATTCTCCCCTCGGTTATTAAATCGAGAGGCCTCTCCCGGCTCACCAAAATCCACGCCTTCTTTCACCTGACAAACAGCACCGTGTTCCTGTGTATCCTGCTTTCGAGCCTGCTGAGTATCCCCCTGCTTTTCGTTAAGAATATCTTCCCGCAGTACCCGGCCGTCTACTTTTACGCCTCATTTTCCGTGCTGAATCTACTGCCCCTGGGGCTCTCGTTCTGGTTCTCCGCTACCTCAAGGCAGAACGTCCATTTTCTTTCCTTTGTCAAGAGGTTTTTTATGGCGCTGTCCTTCTCCATGGGCTTCTCGCTACAGAACTCGGTGGCCATCTGGCAGGGTTATACGGGTAAGAAGATACCCTTCTTCAGGACGCCGAAGTATAACATCAGGAGCAGCCGCGATAGCTGGAGAGGGAAAAGGTACCTGGTTGCCGGGATTGATGCCATGACCGCACTCGAGGGCCTGCTGACGCTCTACTTTCTGACGGGGGTCTACCTTGACTTCCATTTTGGGGCCTATGCCCTGCTGCCCTACCATACCATGCTCGCCTTAGGTTTTGGCACCGTCTTTGGTTATTCACTGTGGCATTCTAGAGCGACCCCGGAACGGGTCTGATGAACAGGAAAAGGGCCGTCCAGGTCGCCGTAGTCGCCTCCTCTGTGGCCGGTTATATTTGGCTGGGATACTTTACGGAACGGGCCAGCTTCCCTCAGGTCATCGGGATATACTTTGCCCTGTTCGGGCTTTACGTCCTTATGCTCCGCAGCCGGGTCCTGAGTGACAGTCTCAAAACTATCGTCGGAGTAGCCCTAATCTTCAGGCTGGCCCTGCTTTTTATGACGCCCAACCTCAGCGACGACTACTTCCGGTTCGTCTGGGACGGCCTGCTTACCGCCCACGGCTATAACCCCTATTTGACAATGCCCTCGGCCTTTATTCACGGCCCGGAGACCGTCCCCGGCATCACCCCCGACCTGTTCAGCCATCTTAATTCGCCGGACTACTATTCGGTCTATCCACCCCTGTGCCAGTTCGTCTTCGGTATCAGCGCCAGACTGAACGGCGCTAGTATCCTGGCGAATGTCGTTACCATGCGCCTTTTCATACTGCTCGCCGAAGCGGGCAGCATGGTACTGCTCTACAAACTGGCCAGAAAGCTGGGGTTCCCGCCGCATCTGATAGCCATATACGCCTTCAACCCCCTGGTCGTAATCGAGCTCACCGGTAACCTGCACCTTGAAGCGGTCATGATTTTCTTCTTATTGCTGGCGGTCTATTTGCTGATAGCGGGAAGGCAGGTTTATTCCGCGGCGAGCTTTGCCCTGGCGGCAGGCACCAAACTATGGCCCCTTATCTTCCTGCCGCTACTCATAAAGCGCATCGGCTGGGTAAGGAGCCTGCGTTATTTCGCTATCGTGGGCAGCGGGCTGGTGCTCCTGTTTTCACCCTTCCTGAGCGCGCGGTCAGTAGCTAACTTCGTTTCCAGTCTGGGTCTTTACTTCCGGAAATTTGAGTTTAATGCCAGCATCTACTACCTGGTGCGGTGGATGGGATATCAGATTACCGGCTATAACGTAATCGCCGTCTCCGGTCCCGTGCTCGGTGCGGTTTCGGCCGCTATTATCATCGTCATTGCCTTCAGGCAAAAGGTGGCGGGCTGGCAGTCGCTGGTCTCGAATATGTTAATCTGTATCACGGTCTACTTCCTCTTCGCCACCACCGTCCATCCCTGGTACCTGACCACCCTGGTAGTGCTGGCCGTTTTTACCGAATACAGGTACCCGCTGGTATGGTCCTTAATGGTCATACTCTCTTACGCGGCTTATCGCGTCTTTCCCTACTCGGAAAGCCTCCGGCTAGTGGCTCTTCAGTACTCGGTGGTCGGGGGTTGGATGGTCTACGAAATGCGGAAAAGGCGCCTTACATACCCCAGGGTAGAGTGACCCCGCTCTCCGGTCGCGGTCTCAGGGGCGGCTATCCCCGGCACTTGCCCACAGCGGCCATTTCCGGGTCAGCCTGTCCAGCCAGCGGTCGCGGTGACGGCGGCCCGCAAGCCACTGCCTCAGGTCATCCTCGGTGTCGATGTCCCAGAGGCTGGGCAGCACGCGACTGCTCAGTCCCTGGGACTCTATCCTGAGCAGGGTCTCTTCGTAGACTCGCTCGGTGCTCCAGGGGATGTCCTTGAAGAGGTCGCTGTGGAGCCTTTTCATACCCAGGAGGTAGTAGCCGCCGTCGTGGCACGGCCCGATGACTACATCACAGCTATTCAAGGCCTGCATTGCCTCGTCCATAATATCATGGGTTAGCTCCGGGACGTCCGTGGCGACGATGACCGCTTTTTCGGCGCCGTGGCTAAAGACGGTGCCGAAGGCGTGTTCTATTCTGTCCCCCAGCCCGCCGCCGGACTGCGCCTTGAAGTAGAAGCTACGCCCCAGCCAGCGGCGCACGGCGCGCCCCTCCTCCTTGCCGGCGTAGAATACGTAACGCCGGACCCGGGACTGCATCCTGTCCGTCTCCCGGATAATATGCTCGGCGCACAGGCGGTAGAAGTCGGCAGCGAAGCCGTCTCCCAGCGTGGCGGCAAGTCGGGACTTAACCCGCTCGCCGTGGGGGGAGCGCACGAAGATGATTAGCGACTGCCTGCTCTGCTCCTGCGGGGTCCCGGGCGGGATATCGGACTCTGTGCTCACGGCCGGTAGTAACGCCCTTTATTGAATATCGGCATAACCGCTAAAAATATGTGTTGTGCCCCGGGGACTCACGGCCACCCGACCTCATTATAGCACAGCCCCTTCTCGACAATTAATTTTACGGGACTGACGTCACCGGGTGTTCCGAAAAGTAGACTGCCTGGTCACCGTCGATGATGCAGATGGCGCAGGGGCAGCCGAAGACCACGGGCGAGCCGTAGGTCTCCTCTCCGGACATCTTGAAAGTGCCCGCCGTGGTGTCGAAGGTGCCGCCCCGGATGACCTCCATGATGGCATCGGCATCGTCTACCGTGCCCGCCTGTTGCATGGCCTGTGAAAGGAGTAGCAGATGAGACGGCAGCCAGCCTATCCAGTCGGTGTAGGTATATTCCTGGCCGTGTCGTTCGCTGAGAATCTCCATCACCTCCCGGCACATGGCAACGTATTCCGGGTTGACCGCGGTCTCTTTGAAGTCCCAGTTACCGAAGTAGGAACCAATCAGGCCCTGGGCCGCTTCGTAGCCGCAGGCTTCGATGCAGATATCGATGTCGGCTAGCCCTCCGGCCTGACCTACCGGCCAGCGGTAGCCGGCCTGCCAGCGCTGGGTGACGAAGCGCACGGTGTCCGAAAAGCCCATGTCGCTATAGACCAGCCCGCAGCCTCCCTCGGCGAAGCTGGTAATATAGGGGGTGAAGTCGGTGGTGCCTCCCGGGAATGCCTCCCACTGATAGTCCATGCCCGCCGGGTCGAAGGACCGCTCGTTTATGGCGGCGATGTCGGACGACGTCAGGCCCGAGGTCGGCTCCAGGAGACCTATCTTCACCCCCGGGAACTTCTCGTGGGCCGCTAGTACATCAGCCACCCACGCCTCTTTGGACGGGCTTCCGAAAACGTTATAGGGCTGTGTCTCGGCGTCGTAGTTGATGCCGCCCCCGGTCCTCGTTACAAAGATAACCTTACCCGGATTGGTAATGGCCGATACAGCATCATAGCTCCAACTCCAGTGCCCGGCGATAAACCGGCAGCCTTCGTCGTAGACTAGCTGGCGGGCCGCCGCTTCCCCACCCTCGGGCGAGTTATGGTCGTCAACCATGATGAGCTCGAAGTTGTACGTCTTACCGTTAACCTCGAACCCGTCCTCGTTGAACAGCTCAATCCAGGCCTGGTACGGCTCCACGTTGGACTGTCCCCAGGGTGCGTCCGGGTCGCTGAGCGGCGTTGGCAGGCCTACCTTGATGGTAATAGGCGCCGTGGAAACCGGCGCCGCCTCCTGGCCGCAGCCCGTGACAGAGAGACCAATCACGGTAAGCGCACCCAGAAGGACTGTCAGGATCTCGTACCGTTTCTTCATCCTATGCTTGCCGACCTCTGGTTTCTATTATAGGGGAGAGGCTGTGTCAAAGTCATAAAATCCAGTGCCGAAGTATTACGAAATCGTAAAACCTGCGCCGCCGGTGGCACGGTATCCCGGGGTCAGTCACTGGGTAGGGGCTCACGACTTGACAGAATGTGACCGGCCCAACTAGAGTATTCCCTGATAAGTCGGGCTAGCCCCTATCTCGTGGAGGCGATATGACGGGCTCTGGTTCTGGAGAAGATGTGGTAGTAACCCACGGCGGGCTTCATACCGATTACCGCAAGGAGATTAGATACTTCGCAGAGAACCGCGTCTATTCCTTTCAGATAGAGTCAAACCTGTCCTGCCCTCAGGGCTGTCTCTACTGTTATGCTTCCGACGAGAACTCACTCCTGATGAAGGAGCTACCCCGGGAAGACATCGCGTTGCTTTTGAAGGCAGCTGCCAGGATGGAGGTGAGGGCCATCGACTGGCTGGGCGGCGACCCGCTGCTGAAAAAAGACTGGTATTCTCTGATGAGACATGCCCGGGAGCTCGGGCTTATCAATAATATCTGGACCAGCGGTATGCCACTGGCAAACAAGGGTGTCGCCCGTCAGGCGGTAGAGGTTACCAGGGGTGGGTTCATCTCAGTGCACCTCGACACCTTGGACGAGGGAATATACGGGCAGCTACACAGCGGACACCCCCGCCAGAAGATACAGTCAATCCTCGCAGGCATCCAAAACGTGCAGTTTCTGGGGAAGAACCCGGAGAACATGATTAACTGCATCACACTGACCAAGCCTGTCGCCGGAGACGTCGAGAGGACAATCCGCTACTTCCACGAAAAGGGGATGCGCACCTGCCTTACCCAGGTGTGTGGAGCCGGTCTCGCCAGGGACCACCCGGAATGGATTCCTGAGCCCGGAGAAATCAAGGCGGCCTGTGAAACTAGAGACCGGATAGACTACCCGTCTTCGCAGCTCTCTTTCTGTACCATGGATGTCAATAAGTATTACTGCGGCGGCATCGTCTGCATCACTGTGGACGGCGATGTCACTCCCTGCTCTGTTATCCGGAAGAGTGTGGGGAATATTCACCATAGCCCGATTGAGAGGATTATCGAAGAACACCGGGATGAGCTGCTCATGACCCGGCTGCGAAGTCCGGAAGGCATGCCGGAAAATTGCGCCGGATGTGAAAACAGTGACATCTGCTGGGGATGCCGGGCAACAGCCTATTATGAAACGGGTGACATCTTTGGTCCTGACCCCAAGTGCTATAAGAATCGCAGATAAAGGAGGCTACGACAATTAAGAGAGGAAAAAGGCTAGACTTTACCATTGCCGACGTCGTCGAGGTGTACTCCGGCCCGGTCGGCATCCTCTGGGAGATGCTCATGGGGGAGCAAATCCATGTCGGCGGGGAAGACGAGACCACTATTCTGGCCCGGAAGGCCAGCATCGGGAAGGATACCAGTGTCCTCGATGTCTGCAGCGCCCTGGGCGGCCCGGCGCGGCAGCTCGCCAGGACATACGGCTGCCGGGTCACCGGGCTTGATGCCACCCAGAAGATGGTCGACGAGGCCATCTCTAGAACCGCCAGGGAGGGGCTGACCTCTCTCATCACCTACCAGCTGGGCAACGCCCTGGACATGCCCTTCAAAGCCGCCACCTTTGACGTTGTCTGGGGGCAGGACGCCTGGTGTTACGTCACCGACAAGGGTAGGTTGCTCGGTGAGGCTTACCGGGTGCTGAAACGGCACGGGACTATTGCCCTCACCGACTGGCTCCAGACCGGGGACATGACCGAGAAGGAATGGAGCGACCTCAATAGCTTCATGGCCTTTCCCTATCTGGAGACCCTGACCGGCTACACGGATGAAATGAAAAGGCTCGGCTGTGCCGTCCTGGAAACCGAGGACTTGAGCCCGGACTTCGCCGAGCACTGTCACCGGTACTATGATGTGCTGACCACCAAGCTCAGGGACGGCATCGTCAAGGGATACGGGCCGGAGCTGTATCAACAGGCAGAGGACGGTCTCCAGAAATGGGTGAAAGCCGCCGACGAGGGAAAGGTCGGGCGGGGGAGGATAGTCGCCCGAAAGCTATGACGGGCTGCCTGATGATAAGCCGCCTGACTTAAATGACTTAAATATAGTTATGTTGACGTTCTGAGTGAAGGTGCAACGGTTAAGCCGTTTCACAAATGTTACCAATTTGTAACATTTAAGGTGCTTCTTTTATGACTTTTCAACGCACGGTAATTTAGAATTCGAGCATATAGTGCCAGTTGTCACAAGGGCAGCTGTTTAGGAGAAGACGATGAGGCTTAGAATGGTAGTCATCGGGCTATTGCTGGCCGGGGTACTGAGTCCGGCCGCCGCCTGTGCCCGGCCCGCCGCCACCCCACCCCCCGGGGGAGAAGTTGAAGCCACGGAATACCAGGGTGTGAAACTAACGCCGATAGCCCAACAGCTTAACAATGCGCTGGCCGGCACCCAGTTCATTAGCCGGGACAGCTACCGGCTCACGGTGGACGGCGTGGTGCATAAGCCTCTGAGCCTGTCCTACGACGATTTATTAGCTTACCCCCAGGAGTCGCAACTCACCGACCTGGACTGTGTTGAGGGATGGAACTTCACCGCCAAGTGGACCGGTCCGGTACTGACCACCATTCTGGATGACGCTGGAGTGCAACCGGAGGCAAAGGTGGCCATTTTCTATACTGCGGATGACACGAGTGGCTACACCTCGCTGACGCTGGACTATCTCCGAGACAACAATATTATCATAGCCCTCAAATTGAACGATGTCACCCTACCTGCGGAGAGAGGGTTTCCCTTCCAGGTGGTTGCGCGGGGGAAGTTCGGCTACAAGTGGGCGAAATGGGTCACCCGTATTGAGCTGTCCACCCAGGAGGATTTCCACGGCTACTGGGAGTCTGCAGGCTATAACAACAACGCAGATATTAACGGCCCCGCCTTTGAAACCGAACCGTAGGACAGATGCAACTACTGGCTCAAGGGTACTGCTGCATATAGATGGCTAGCGCCAGTAAGCCAATGCCAGCGGTAATCAGTATCGGGGTCACCGCCCGCCGCTTTCGCCATCGTTCCGGTAGAAGGTTGAACTTCACGTTAATGAGGATATGTGTCAGGAGAACGGCCGCCACCGGTATCTGAATATCCCGATGAATTGCATTGGCCGTGCCGCGGTCGATCAAGCCGAGGGACGCCCGGTAGATTATCTCGGTGCGGGTGATGCCCCATCCAGAGACCAGGGCCACTATTATCAGGGCTAGCAACAGCCAAGCCATTACCTTCGTGAGACGTTTTGCCCCTTCATCGGTCATGGTTGTCTCCTCGCACCGGCGGTATGCCCGGGGCAGCTAGCGATACTGCCCACATCAAGCCAGCGAAGAAAAACCAGATTTGGATACTGTCTTTAGCTGCCAAAACCAGGCCATACGTTCTCTAGAATATAAACGAGTTTCGTGGGTAATTCAACTTCTGCAATAATGGCGTCACGGCTCAATCGTTTGCGAGATGTCGCACATTCGCCACCTTTCCTCGATAGAATTTATAACCTTTTATGCTCTAGATGCTATAAATAGTTTCTTGAAGGAGGTGAGATAATCTACTGCCTGCCATCTTCCGACTTGCCTTTCCAGGAGATGTGTCTTTCCGGTAGCCACTAGTTCGGTAAGGATGCTGGCGGCTGGGTACAGTCTCCGGCTAGAACAGGCCTATGGCCAGGACAGCCCCCAGCACGCCAAAGCCAGGATACCTTGAAGAATCCATATTCCTCACCGCTTGTAGACACGCCGGGTTACCAGTACGGCGACAACCACACTGACCACTGCAACAATGACAATGAGTGCCCACAGGGGCAGGCACCTGCCCGGCACGCTACCTGAATGCTAGAAGATTCGAGAGCCTTGCTATCGACAAGATTAAGGAGCACATCCTTACTGAAGAGATTCTTACGAAGTTGGTGGTTCTCGTCAATGAAGAAATGGATAGCTTCGCTGCCGGATATAGAAGCCGGTTGGAAGCAGTTGATTCAGAGCTTGCCGATGTCAGCCGACGTCTCGGGCACCTGTATGATGCCCTGGAAACCGGAAAGTTGGGCCTGGGGGATCTCGCACCTAGAATCCAAAATCTAAGACACCGTCAGGATCAATTGGAGGCGGCCAAACAAGATATTGAGGATGCCCTTCTGAACCGAAAAGTAGAACTTGCCGACCTCAATGCCATCGTTGCGTATGTTGAGGATCTCAAGACGGTCCTAATGGATAGTCCCTTAACCGAACGCAGAGCCTTTATCCGCAACTTCGTGAAGGAGGTAAAGGTGACTGGCGACGAGGTGCTCCTATCTTACACAATACCCCTACCTCCTGGCGGCATTGTGGAAGAGAAGGCAGGAGTTCTGTCTATTGTACAACATGGTAGCGCATACGGGATTCGAACCCGTGATCTCTGCCTTGAGAGGGCAGTGTCCTAGGCCGCTAGACGAATGCGCCACAGATAAAAGCTTACCAAAGAAAGGAACAGACAAATACCCGAGTAGTTTATCATGCCGTAGTGGTAAACTCAAGTCTTATTCACGCCTGAGAGCCCTGCTCAACCGGCTTCACCACATGCGCCATCTAAATAACAGGGGAATGACTGCTAGGGCGGTGAGAAAAGAGACCAGCCGGCTAGGTAAGCTAGGGGAGAGAAACCAGCAGTAGCAAGCCCCTCCCCACCTGCTTTAACGTAGAGCAATCTACCGCTACTGTAGATGCTGCCCCAAGCCAGCCTCTACCGGACTAAGCGCGAGGAATGACGACAGCATAGATATCCGTCAATCTTTCTTAACCAGTTCCTGACCACAGCAGACCAAGGTACAAGGAGCGCACCGGCACTGTTCTGGCGGAAGCCCGGCATCCCGGCATTCCTTCACGACCTTAAGCTCCAGCCCGCACTCCTTACAGACGTAAACCTCACCTAACTTCATCTGGTGACAATGAGCCATAACACACCTCCCGATTAATGCTAATATCTCATGCCCTTAATTAATTGTAAACGCCGTGTTTTCTCAAGGTCAATAATTCGCTGCATCGAGGCGAAAATAAGGGAGAAACGGGCTGAAAAGACTGGTAGGTGACGAGATGATATGACGGGCTCCCGAAGGAGAAGCCCGGCCCGGGTCCTCACCCGGCCCGACGGCTCCGAATCGCTTTTGACAGGGCTACCGCCGGGTTTACCAGGCATTCCCGCACCACACCGCGTAACGTCCGGTGCCTGAAGATAAACCTGGCTAGCGGCGGACTGAGCTTGTAATAGATAGCCACCAGGGCTCTGCCAGCAGGGTTGGTGATGAGGAACTCATCCCGGAACTGGCGTAGAACTTCAACCTCTTGAGACAGGTGCGTCCCGCAGGCTGCGGTAGCGATAAAGCATGCCTGCTCTTGCGGCTCATCTTCATAGTCATCCTCATACCTGGCCATGTAATACCTCCGTGACGCCGCTTCCTCCACGCTCAGGCATCAACCCCGCCAGCCCCGCCGAAACAGGATTTGGGAGGCTCTCAGGAATGGCTGGGGAAGAAGGATTCGAACCTTCCCTTACGGATCCAGAGTCCGCCGTCCTACCGCTAGACGATTCCCCAGCAACGCTGAAATTATAACCGCCAATAAGAAGCGTGTCAATTTGCTTTCTCAGATTGCTTACCTCTAAGCTGTAGAGGCTATTTCTTTACCAACCAGTAACCTCTACGGTGAAGTTAAAGACATCCTCTGCGGCTACAATGTCTCGAACTTCAAAGCTGACAGTTTTCCCGCTTGCTCAGTCCATCAAGTGTAAGCCGCAAGAAGCGGTGAGACCTCCATCAATAACCAACGTGGTGCCGGTGACATAGGAGGATTCATCTGAAGCTAAAAACAAAACGGCTTGGGCAATTTCCTCGACCTTGCCCATTCTGCCCATCGGTATTCCTGTCTCAATCTTCCTGAAAACCTCTGGCTGTGCTTCTCTTATAACCTCAAATAAGGGGGTCAGGGTAGGTCCAGGACTTATACAGTTAACCCGTATATTCTT
>CAZXVG010000004.1:0-21642 GCA_964644205.1 uncultured Dehalococcoidales bacterium
GCACCAGTATTCCGGTGCGCAGCCCAAGTAACCCTAATCTTATCATCTGTTACGACGGCCAGATGGGTAACTGGGCTGAACTGGCAACTGAGCATAACGTTTCGGATGGGCCCTTCCGGGAGGAACGCCTGATACTGGCTCTCTATGAGAAATACGGTAAAGGGATGCTCGAATATCTGGGCGATGCCGTCTTTGCCCTGGTCATCTTCGACGGGGGAGATATCCTGGCGGCGCGCGACCTGCTCGGTATCAAGACCCTTTTCTACGCTGAGGATAACGGCACCCTATTTTTTGCTTCCGAACTAAAAGGGATACTACCGGTAAGCGAGGAGGTCTATGAGTTCCCCAACGGATACGCTATGGATAGCAGCGGCCACCTGGCCAGCTTTGCCGAGCTACCCCAGAACCCACCCCACCTCTGGGACTACAGCCCGGAGCAGATGGCTACCGACATCAGGGGCATTATCGAGCAGAGCTTCCGTAACCGGGTGGACTTCACCCTGCCCACGGGGGGTCTGCTCAGCGGAGGGCTGGACAGCAGCGTCATTAACTATATCGCTAGCCAGGCGTACAAGAAGCAAAAAGGCAAGGGGGCGAAGCTAATGACCTTCGCCCTGGGCGTGGGAGAGAGCAGTGACATTATAGCGGCCCGCCTGGTAGCCAACCACATTGACTCCGAACACCACGAACTCATCGTCAGCCTCGGCGACATGCTGGAGGTTCTCCCCGAGGTCATCTACCACCTGGAGAGCTTTGACCCCTCTCTGGTAAGAAGCTCGGTGGCTAACTACCTTATCTCCCGATACGCCCGCGAGCAGGGTATCGAGATACTGCTCTCCGGCGAGGGGGGAGACGAGGTCTTCTGCGGCTATCGATACCTCGCCGACCACCCTGCCCAGGCCCTGTTTAGCGAACAGATAGCGTGCATCGGCCGGCTGCACAACAACGCCTCCCTGCGCCTCGACCGGATGAACATGGCTAACTCGATACGGGTGGTGGCACCGCTGATTTCGGGAGAGCTGCTAAACTACGCCCTGGCCATAGCCCCCGACTACAAGCAGATGCCCGACGGGGATGAGAAAATCGAGAAGTGGATTTTCCGTAAGGCCTACCAGAACCATTTGCCACAGTCCATCGTGTGGCGGCGTAAACAGGAGTTTTCTCAGGGCTCGGGCTCGGCCGACGTCCTGACCGCCTACTTCGAGGAGCAAATCCCGGACCGGGAGATGGCTGAGGCACAGGCCAGCGAACCGCTGATTCGCAGCAAGGAGGAGCTCCACTACTTCCGCCTCTTTACCGGATACTTCGGTACCGGCTACGCCGTGAACACGGTGGGGCAGTGGCTCTGCCTCTAGGATAATCAAGCATAGCCCCTCCCCTAATACCACCCGTAGACCCCGGAAACAAAAGCCCCCGAAACCGTTTAGGGAGTCGGAGGCTTTTCACAACCAAACAGACTTACTTAAGCTAATCGAGATACTTTTGCAGCGGCTCGGGTACCAGGGCCGAGTCGTTGGTCTGGGCGGGGACAACCGCTGGTTGACCGTATGCTTCCATGATGGCTATACCTTCATCACTCAGCAGATAGTCAATCCAGGCTACGCCCAGGTCATACTCAGTGGAGCCGGTGGGTATGGTCACCCCGTAAACGATAGCCGTACCCCTCTGCTCAATGGTGGTCCCCGGCTCGGTACCAGCAATCTCCACCACAGCGGTATTATAGAAATCGCTGTAGGTTTCGTCAGCCAGGTTTATTTGAGGTGGCAGTTTCACATAGTTTAGCTTTTGTTCTGCGGCCACCGAGGTGTACTCAAAGGCATAGTCCAGGTCACCCGACTCCAGCAGGGCGATGAGGTCAACGGACTTCGGCCGCATGACGTCCCCTTCGCCCTCATACAGAGCATCGTATAGCCCCAGAACGTTATAGTGTTCTTCGGCCAATTGCCAGACCATCAGGGTCCGGTAGCCGCAGGGGTCCTGGTCGGGGTCACTGCGTCCGTAGGTGACGCCGTCTCTCTGCAGCACCTCATACCAGTTGTCGCCATTTATCTCGTCGGCGAACTGCGAGCTATCGGTGTAGGCGATACACATCTGATTGGTAGCAAAGATGATATACCAGTCGGCGAAATCGGGGAACATTAGTTGCGGAATCAAGTTGTAATCGGCCGAGCCGATAACGCCGCACTCTTTTTGTAGCTCGGTTACCTTACGAATGGTAGTGGCGCTTCCGGCCGCCTCAGATAAGACCTCTACATCGGGATAGATCTGATTAAAGCTTCTGGTTACTTCATCAAATGGTGCAGTCAAGCTTCCGGCGTGGAATATATGCAGCGTCCCCGATAGCCCCGTTTCCTGAGCCGGCTGGGCACAGCCAACCGCTAGGCCCAAGGTCATAATCACGGCCAGGCAGATACCGATAACGGAAAATCTCTTCATCTGTCTCCTCCTTAAAGATTACTTGTAAAGGTACTGGATTCATTCGTATTTCATAGGCACCTCTTTCCTAGAAGATATTAACCGCCGACGCCTTGAAGGTTATGTGGATTTGCTTACCTACCGACAGCTCCATGGCGTCAAAGGAGTTCCTGGTAACCAGGCAGACAAAGTCGGGGGGGGCACTTACCGTCAGCAGCAGCGTGGAGCCCTTATCGCTAACCCCGGTTATCGTCCCCGAAAACGAGTTACGGGCGCTGGAGGGGAAGGGGGCATGGGAGACGATTATGTCCTCGGGGCGGAGGGAAGCATGACACCGACCGCGGTGCTCGGTGACCACCACCAGATGGGTGCCATCGAACTCAAACAGGGCGTCCTTACCCTCGCCGCCGCGTACCTCCCCCCGGAAGATATTCCTCACCATGGCGAAGCGGGCGACGAACTCGGAGCTGGGCTTGCGGAATATCTGCTCCGGGGTGCCAATCTGCTGGATAGCGCCATCGCCGATGACGGCCACGCGGTCGGCCAGGGCTATGGCCTCCTCAAAATCATGGGTAACGTGAACCGTGGTGACCCGATACTGCTCGTGTATCCGCCGGAGCTCACGCTGCAGGACTTCGCGGCTACCGGGGTCGAGGGCGCTGAGCGGTTCATCGAGCAGCAGGAGCCGGGGCCGGACGCTCAACGCCCGGGCCAGGGCTACCTTCTGCTTCTCACCACCGCTCAAGGTATCCGGTTTACGGTCGAGCAGCTGGTGTATCCCCAATAGCTCGGACAGCCAGACCAGGGTCTGCTCCACCTCTGAAGGGCTACTCTTCCGAATCTTCAAGCCGAAGGTGATGTTGTCCCGCACCTTGAAATGAGGAAAGAGCATCTGGTCCTGATAGACGATACTGATACCCCTCTTTTCCGGCTGGAGCCCGGTAACCTCCTGCCCGCCGAGCCAGATGCGCCCCCGCTTCAGGGGATAGAGACCGGCCATAGACTCCAGGAGCACCGTCTTCCCGGCCCCGGTCGGCCCCAGTATCACGAAATACTCGCCCGCCGAGATATCGAGGTTAGCCCCGCGTAACACGAAGTCCCCCAAGTCCACCCAGAGGTCTCTTACCCTAATCACCCTTTCTACCCCCCTTTACCAGGGTCCTGAAGACAACAAAGATAATAAGGCTGATTAAGATGAGCAGCACCGCCACGGGCCGGGAATAGGCTAAGCCGTAGGTCTCGAACCTCTCGTATATCAGGGTGGGGGCAATCATGGGGTGATAGGCGAGAATAATGACCGCCCCGAACTCGCTTATGCCGCGAGCCCACATCATGATATTCCCCGAGAGTATGCTCCTCCAGGCCAGGGGAAAGGAGACCTTAAAGAATGTCTGCCAGGGCGAGGCACCCAGGGTGCGGGCCACCTTTTCCAGCCTGACATCCACCTTTTTGAAGCCCTCCTTGGCGGAGTCTATGAGGAAAGGAATGCTGACAAAGAGCATGGCCACCACGATGCCCGCCGTGGAATCAACGAACTGGATACCCACGGCACCAAAGGCCCTACCCATCAGGAAGTTGCGCCCGAAGACGAAGAGCAGGGCGATGCCGGCGGCGGTGTGGGGCACCACGATGGGAACATCAATCAGCCCCTCGACTATTCTCTTGCCCCGGAACTCGTGACGGGCCAACAGATAGGCCAGCGGCACCCCGAGCACGAAACCGACCCCGGTAGCGATAAGGGCGGTATACAGGGTGAGCAGTATGGCCCTGGTCACCTCGGGGTCGAAAAGGGTCTCCTTCAAGATGACGGGGTCAGAGGCAAAAATCATGCGGAACAGGGGGACGATGATAAACAGGAAGATAACCGCCCCGAGCAGCACAAAGGTCAGCGTCAGCTTGTTAGACCTTACCCACTCCCTTACCAAAGAGACCTCCGGCGACTTAGAAACTGCGGCACGAAAAAAGCACCCCGCATTTCGAGATGCTTAACAAAAACGGCTATACTGCTCCATGCTTTCTCTCCTTTCCAAACACGGGAGGCGTCACTGTTTCCCGTGACACCCTGCCGGCCAGATTACCGTGGCCCGGGGCTTTAGGTATCCTGGCTCGGAGAGTCAAACACTCTGCTTAGTAATGAGGATGATAAAAAGAAAAGAGAAAGCCCGTAGCTAAACCGGCTCCCTCTTTAAGTATGGTTCGGTCTTTCATGCTACTTTCCTTTCCAAGCACGGGAGGCGGAGACGTTTCCATCTCCACCCTGGGTTTTACCACCACACGGCCGGATGCCATGCCCTCCGGGTTTAGGCATACGACTCGGAAAGTTCACTTTCAAACTAGCATAAACAGAAGGACCCGTCAAGGCCGCTATCACCGGGAAGATAGGCCAGCGATTTCATTCCACGGCAATCATGACGTTGGAGGCCTTAATCACGGCATGGACGTCCTTACCCTCGGCCAGCGCCAGCCTCTCAGCGGACTCCTTGGTTATCACCGAGGTTATGATGTCTCCGCCGGAAAGCGTTACCACCACCTCCGTATTCACGACCCCGGGCTTAACACTCTTCACCTTCCCCTTCAGCATGTTGCGAGCGCTTATCTTCATCTCGGCCCTCCTTTAGCGCCATATCACCACCACATCCCCCTAGTTGCATGATAGTCCCCGCTATGAAAAAGTGCAATGGGGATGCTAGAGCTGTATCTCGCCATACCCATGCTCGGCATGCTTCTGCCTGGTATCGTCGAATGAGCTATAGGCCCAGATGATTTCGTTTACCCCGGAAGCGAGCTCTCCGTCATACCCGTCACCGGTAACCAGCCGCCTCTTAAATTCAATGGTGGTGACACCGCCCTGCTCCCTACCCCCGAACTCCACGATGTCATCACTACCCCCGAGTTCGCTATCGGCGCGGCAGGGGCCGAGCTCACCGCTACTATACATATCGAGGACGCCGGCCTCGCCGTTCGTAACGAAGCCGAGCACCATGTCCGTCTCACGGTGTAGCGGCCCCGGCTGAAAGCCCACTGCCACCCAGCCGGTGGTCTTGGCCTTGATACCAAGATAGGCATACTGCCCGTCGGAGTCCCAGTGTATCTCGTAGTCACCGTAGCTCGCCTGGCCGGAATACTCACCGTCCGTAATGACGCCGTCAGCCAGCCAGCTTTCGGTAGCCGTCTCCGAAGGCGCTTCCCGGCAGGATACGCCGGGGATAGCGAGCAGTGTAAGTAGCATCAGAAACAGAGCAACCCGGAACCCATTCATTCAGTCTTCCCTCCGGTAGCCCATCTGGGGACTAGGCTTCCTCAAGGTTACTCAGCGTGAGCGGCACCAGCTCAGTAAGCGCCGGGTGAATGTGGATGCCGTCGTTTATCTCGTCTCCATGCCCCCCGGACTGCACGGCATTAACCACCTCCTGAATCAGTATCGGGGCATAGGGGCCGATTATGTGAAAGCCGAGTATGCGGCGGCTGTCCCGGGCCACGATAGCCTTGGCGAAGCCCTCGCTTTCCATCATGGCTTCACCCTTGGCCACGTCGGAATACCTGGCCCGGCCCACCAGGATGGTGTGCCCCCCGGCCCGGGCCGCCTCCTCGGTCAGCCCCACCGAGGCAATCTGAGGGTAGGAATAGACGGCGTGCGGTATGGCGCTATAGTCCATCTTCATCTTCTCGTCATGCAGGGCGTTATGGGCGGCAATGGCCGCCTCCCGGTTGGCGACATGGGTAAACATATGCTGCCCGTTAATGTCGCCCAGGGCAAAGATGTTCTTCTTACTGGTCTCAAGGGAAGCGTCAACCTTGACGAAGCCCCTCTTATCCGTCTCCACTCCGCTATTTTCCACGCCGAGCAGGTCGGCGTTTGACCTTCTGCCCACGGCGACCATAATCTTCTGGGCCGCTATCTCCCGGCGGGCACCGCTCCCGGTATCCCTGACCGTAACCCTGACCCCGTCTCCGGTCTTCCTCACCTCCTCGGCCTGGGTGCCGAGATAAATATCCAGGCGCCGGCTTAACGCCTGCTGCAAGGCGGCGGATATCTCCGCTTCCTCAGCCAGCACGAGCCGGTCCGCCATCTCCAGTATGGTTACCCTGGCGCCCATGGCCTGAAGGAAATGCCCGTATTCCACGCCGATATAGCCCCCGCCGATAATTATGATGCTCTCCGGCCTCTCTTTAAGCCCGAGCAGGGTCTCATTGGTCAGGTAGCCGCTACCCTCCAGGCCCTTTATCGACGGGATGAAAGGGCGTGAGCCGCAGGCGATAAAGACCTTATCCCCCCTTATCTCCTCCCCATTGACGCTAAGCGTGTAGTCGCCGCGGAAACGGCCCTCACCCTCATAGAAGTCCAGGTTAGCTATCTTCGAGATAGCCTCGCGCATGTGACGCTGGTTTTGGCGCAGGCTCTTCCTCATGCGCCCCATGATAGCCGGGAAATCGACGCCCGTCACCCTGGCCCCCACCCCCAGCTTCCCGGCCTCCTGTATCTCAACGATTCTATCGGCGGGGAAAATCAGCATCTTGGAGGGGATACAGCCCAGATTGGGACAGGTGCCGCCCAGCGGCCCCTTATCTACCAGAGCCACCTTCAGGCCGTGGGCCAGGGCCTCCTCTATGACGAGCATTCCGCTCCCGGAGCCGATTACGACAGCATCGTAGCTCTTCACCGTATCACCTCCCCGGAGGGCACCCGGGACATTAGGTCAAGCCGACTCCAGCTCCTCCAGGGCAACCCCCAACCTGACCTTAGCCGGGGTAGTCTCCACCACGTCATCGGTAGAAATTAGTAACTCGGTCTTGGACTTTACCAGCCTGACCTTAAAGCCGCTGCTTTCGCCGGTCCAGGCATCGCTGAAGATATAATCAACCTTACCCAGTAATTTGCCGTTCTTATCAAACACTTCAGCCCCATACTCCACCCCCATCTGGGGTTGGGGTTCGTCAATGGCAATCTTGAGCTTTACTTCATGGGGGGTGGCCTCCAGGACATCGTCGGGGGAGATAAGCAGGTCCGCCCCACCCCTGCCGGTGCCGACCTTAAACTTGGCTATCTCGCCGCTCCACTTGTCAAGCAGCACCTTATCGACCACCCCCACGAGCTTACGGTTCTTATCCACTACCTCGGCTCCATACTCTATTTCCATATTACCTCCTCTAGCTCTATAATCACCATCACCGCGCTAAAACATCAGCCGCCATCGGTCTGCGGAAAGGCCACCTCGGTATAGAGGAGTTCAAGCTGCTGTTTGTGCGCTAGCTCCTGCGCCGCCAGCTCCTCCAGAAGCTTACGCACCCTCCCCGGCGGGTGGATTTCAGCCAGACCGAGATAAAGCTCGTGAGATGCCTTCTCTCGACTGGCCCCCAGCAGGAAGATGTCCTTAAAGCCCATGTCAGGGTAGATACTGGGCTGCTCCAGGTGCTCGATAATCTTATAATCTATCACCTGGCTCTGGCTGAGCGCCCCCTCCTTAATCTCGCCCCGCCGGTACTGCTCCAGTATCTCCCGGTGTCCCTTTTCCTGTTCCGCCAGCTTCCTGAGGGCCTCCTGCGCCGCCTCCTGGGTCACCCTCCGGCTCAAATCACGGTACATGAGCCAGGATGTAATCTCCTTCCGTATCGCCCTGCGCAGCACCTCATCCAGGGTCATGTCCATCATCTCCGTAAGGCGCTGGTGCTCCTCACGGATACACTTATCCATGACCACCATGAGACCGGCGTCCCTGGCCCTGGCCGCCGCCTCTTCGTTAATCACCGACTTCTGCATCCACACCGCCTTAGCCCCGACCCTAATCGCCTCCTCAACGATGGGCAACACCTCTTCGGAACGCCGGAAGATATCGACCACCTCAACCCCCTCTTTTATGGAGCCGAGGTCGGGATAGCTGGTTCTCCCCAGTATTTCCTTAGCGTTGGGGTTAACCGGGTATACCTGATAGCCCTGCTCAATGAGATAGCTAGCCACCTGGTAGCTGTCCCGCTCCGGGTTCGCCGAAGCGCCAACCACGGCGATACGGCGGTATTCCTTCAGTATCCTGGCTTCCACCATAAAAACCTCCGTCCCTCAGGCGGCCAGCGCCTTTTTAAGCTCGGAAAGCTGCCGCAGGTGCAGCTTTTCTTCAGCGATTATCCTATCGACGGTGGCACGCCCCGGCTCGGGCAGCATCTCCCTCAGCTCGTAGTAGAACAGTATCGAGTCCTTCTCGGCGTTGATACCCAGCTCCACCGCCGCCGCATCGTTCTCCGACTGGGTGGCCAGCTCGCTGGTGACGGCGTCATCGGTAAAAACGGCGCTGTCCACCAGCGCCTGGAGATAAGCCGCATACTCCCCGGCGTAGTTCTCCGGCACCTCGAACCTGTCCGCCTCATCGAGCATGTCCTGGAAGATGCGGATATGCTCCCGCTCCATACCGACCAGATAGAGAAAGACCTCGCGTGCCTTGGCACTCTGGGTTGAGCGGGCCAGGACATCGTAGAAGGCGATTCCCCTCCGCTCAATACCGATGGCGATGTTGATTAGCTCGTTACCGTAGAAAGAAATAGACACCCGGACACCTCCTCCCTGGCAGATTCACCTCGCCGACGGCCGCCTAGTCCTCGGCGGCAGCCATCATATCATCGTAGAGCACCTCCAGCTTCATCTTGTGCGCCAGCTCCTCACGCATCAGCTTGGCGCACAGAAGCCGGGCGGTCTCGTCCTTCATTATACCCATCATCCGCGAATAGAAGTCCACCGACTGCTGCTCCCGCTTCATGGCAAAGAGCAGGGTTTCCTGAACGCCGGCACCCTCCAGGCTGTCGCCGCCGCTGAGATACTCGCTAATCATCAGGTTGGGCACCCTGTCCCGCTCGCAGTCCTTGCTAGCCACCCCCCTCTCCTTAAGCGCCTCCAGCCAGCGGGCGTGTTCCAGCTCTTCCTGTGCCAGCTCCTCCATGAGCCGCTTGGCACCGGGGTCATCGGTCTTCTCCTGCCCGGCTATGTAGAAAGCCTGGGAGGCGATTTCTTTATATATGGCGCTATCGAATAGCTCGGTAACCTCATCCCGCATCATTCATAGCCCCCTCTTCTAAGGAACCGCCGCCGGAAAGCCTAAGCCTCGTCCTCACCATCCTCGCCGGAGGCCTCGGTGTCCAACTCCGATTCCAGCTTCGCCTCCTCCTCGGCCTCCTCGGGCCCGAAGCTGGCCCATTCGTGCCGCTTCATCATATCGCCCAGTAGATTTAGCTCCGCTAACAGGGCCGCCTCTTTCTCCGGCTTGTCTTCCTTTTTATGCCCCATGTTACTTCCCCTCATCCAGGGCCACCTTTACCGTCTCCAGCATGAGGTCTTCCTTATCGGCGCGCTCTTCAATTAGCCGAGAGTCCGGTTCACGCCGCACCCCCTGAGAGAGCCGACCCAGCACTAAGACAGCAATATCTATTTGGTTATCCTGCAGCCCGGCGGTGTCACCACCAGTACCGGGGTGAGGGACTGACTGACCACCTTCTCGGCGACGCTGCCCGACCACCAGCGGGAGATGCCCGTCTTGCCGTGGGTACTCATCACGATGAGGTCTACCTGCTTCTCGTCGGCGTAGTCCAGTATCTCGTCGGCGGGCAGGCCCTCGGCGATGTCGGCCTCCGTAGCGATACCCTCCGCCTTCAGCCTGTCTACCATCTCGTTAAGGTAGTTCTTCGCCTGGACCTCGGCGGTCTCCCTGGCGTCACGGTAGGCGCCTTCTGCCATGTCGCGCGGTAGATAACCGGGGGGATTAATGGGCTCGATTACCCGCAGCAAGACCACGGTGGGCACCTGACAGCCGGTGGCGATTGACTTCACATGCTCCAGGACACACTCGGCCAGCTTAGAGCCGTCCATGGGTACCAGTATCTTTTGATACATCCTTATCTCCTTTTACCTAATTTACTCAGGCAATAACCCGCCGTCCGAAGCCAAGGACGCCCCCATGATAGCCCCAGGTCTTTTACCCTGTCAAGAAGTTTCCCAGCCACATTCAGCCGCCCGCGCCAGGTAATCACAGGCTAGACTTATGGTATAATCAGGGCATGAAACGAGAACTTATGGATATTGTGGTCTGCCCACTGTGCAAGGGGAAGCTGGAACTTGCGGTAGAGGAGGAGAACGAGACGGAAGTAGTCACCGGCTCTCTATACTGCCCTAAGTGCGGGGTGCGCTACCCCATTTCCCAGGCCATACCCAACCTGCTGCCCCCGGAGCCGCACCGCTAGTCCGGGCGGTAGACGACCCCGCTCTGGGGGGACTCCCAAACCTCGACGCAGGCCAGGGAGACCGGAGCGCCCTCAAGCGCCGCCCGGAGCTCGTTATAGACCGTGGCGGCAATATTCTCCGAAGAGGGGTTCAGGCTGTCAAAGGGTGCCACCTCATTGAGACAGGTATGGTCGAGGCGGGACAGGATACCCCCGAGGTGCCTCTTTAGCTCCGCAAAATCATAGGCCATACCCACCTCGTCGACACCGGGGGCGCTCACCCTAGCCACCACCCGGAAGCGGTGCCCGTGCAGGGCCTCGCACCTACCCCGGTAGCCCCTCAGGAAATGGGCGGCATCAAAATGCCCTTCGACGCAGACCTGATACACTCTGTCTCCTTTAGCTCTCCTGCCACTGGCGTACGCCCTGCGTCCCGCCCAGCTCCGCGAGCATCTCGGACACCGTTTTGCCGCTTACCGGGTGCACCAGGTCGGGGGCAATCTCCGCCAGGGGAACCAGCACGAAGGCCCTCTTGGCAAGCCGGGGGTGCGGGATAACCAGCTCCTCCGTCCTGACAACGCGGTCGTCGTAAAACAGGATATCTATGTCCAGGGTACGGGGGGCCCCGGTCTTACCGACCCTGCCCAGCTTATACTCAATCCCCTTGGCCAGGGCCAGCAGGGCCTCCGGGGTCAGCCGGGTATGCACCCGACATACCAGGTTAAGGAAGCGCGGCTGGTTAACATCCCCCAGGGGCTCGGTATCGTAGACGGAGGAGCGAGCGGCCACCTTCAGCCTCTGGCCGAGGAAAGCGAGCGCCCTCTCCAGGTTCTGGCGACGATTCCCCAGGTTAGAGCCGAGTCCCAGATAGGCAACAGCCGGTTCGCAGTTCACGGTGATAACCTCCCAGAAAGACATGACGCTTGATAGCTACCTATTAATATACCACCTCGGCCGGGATAACGAAAGCCGGTAAGACGTAAGCGTCTATCCGCCTTGAAAGGGCACACGGGTTTATGCTAGTATTCTGGCATCGAGAAGTCCGCTGACCCGGGTAAACACCAGCAAGGAGAAAGCTAATAATGCCAAGCAACGAAGAACTTACCGCGGAGCTTGCCGCCAGAGAAGCCAAGATTAAGGCCATGGGCGGGCCGGAACAGGTCAAAAAGCAGCACGAGCTTAAGAAGCTCACGGTACGCGAGAGAATCGACCTGCTCATCGACCCGGGCACCTTCGAGGAAACCGGGATGCACGTCAAGCACCACTGCCATCACTTCGGCCTGGACAAGGTCGATATCCCGGCGGACGGGGTGGTCACCGGCTTCGGTAAGATAAACGGCCGCACGGTATGCTGCTACGGCGAAGACTTCACCTCGCGGGGCGGCAGCCTGGGCGAGATGCATGCCTGGAAGATAGCCCGGACTATGGACCTGGCGGCCAAGATGAGGGCCCCCGTAATCGGCATGCTGGATACCGGCGGCGCCCGTATTCAGGAGGGCATCAACGCCCTGGACGGCTACGGACAGATATTCCACCGCAACACCATCTACTCCGGAATCGTGCCCCAGATAACGCTGAGCATGGGGCCCTGTGCCGGCGGCGCCGTATACTCGCCGGCCCTTACCGACTGGATACTCATGGTCAAGGGGTCAAGCTATATGTACGTCACCGGCCCCGATGTCGTCAAGGCGGTGATGAGCGAGGAGGTCACTCATGAGGATCTGGGCGGGGCCATGGTGCACAACGCCAAGAGCGGCGTGGCCCATTTCGCCTATAACAGCGACACCGATTGCATCGAGGGTTGTAAGCAGCTCCTGGACTACCTCCCGCAGAGCGTCTACGATGCGCCGGATGTTACCTACCGTTCACCGAACGACTCTCCGGACCGCGTCTGCCCCGAGCTCGACACCATCGTTCCCGAAAACCCGCGCCAGATATACGATATGAAGCAGGTAATCAAGGCCATCGTTGACGACGGCCAGTTCCTGGAGCCCCACCAGTACTACGCCCGGAACATGGTCGTCTGCTTCGCCCGCCTCAACGGATACGTGGTCGGCATTATCGCCAACCAGCCCAGCTTCATGGCCGGAGTGCTCGATATCAACGCCTCGGACAAGGCCGCCCGCTTTATCCGCTTCTGCGACGCCTTTAATATTCCCCTGCTGACGCTGGTCGACGTTCCCGGCTACATGCCCGGTACCCACCAGGAGTTCGGCGGGGTTATCCGCCACGGGGCCAAGCTTCTCTCCGCCTACTCCGAGGCCACCGTGCCCAAGATTACCATCTGCACCCAGAAGGCCTACGGCGGGGCCGAGATTTCTATGTGCTCCAAGTCCATCGGCGCCGACCTCTACCTGGCCTGGCCTACGGCTCAGCTGGCGGTCATGGGTGCCGAAGGCGCCGCCGCCATCATCTTCCGTCGGGAAATAGCCAAGGCCGAAGACAGCCAGGCCAAGCTCCAGGAGATGACCGAGCTCTACCGCAAGACCTTCAACAACCCCTATGTGGCCGCCGCCGGCGGCTTCGTCGACAGGGTAATCGTGCCCAGGGACTCGCGCCGTGTGGTTATCACCGCCCTGGAAACCCTGCGTAAGAAGCAGGAGACGCGCCCCTGGAAAAAGCACGGCAACATTCCCCTGTAACCCGAAGGCAAATCGGAAAAAGCAAGGAGACCGAACCGTGACCGAAAAGAACCCCTTGAAGATTACCGACGTTACCTTCCGTGATGGCCACCAGTCCATACTGGCCACCCGGATGAGGACTGAGGACATGGAGGCTATCGCCGGGGAGATGAACAAGGCCGGCTTCTACTCCATGGAGGTCTGGGGCGGCGCCACCTTCGATGTCCCCACCCGGTTCTTGAACGAAGACCCCTGGTACCGGCCGCGCGTCCTGAAGAAGCTGATGCCCGATACACCACTGCAGATGCTGCTCCGGGGGCAGAACCTGGTGGGCTACCGCCACTACGCCGACGACGTGGTGACCGCCTTCGTCTACCACGCGGCCGAGGTCGGCATCGACATCTTCCGCGTCTTCGACGCCGTAAACGACGAACGGAACTTCGAGACCGCGCTCAAGGCGATTAAGGACTGCGGCAAGCACGCCCAGCTCTCCATCTGCTACTCCCTCACCGAGCGCAAGATGGGGGGGCCGGTCTACAACCTTGAATATTATGTCAACAAGGCCCTCATCCTTCAGGAGATGGGCGCCGACAGCCTGTGCATCAAGGACATGGCCGGGCTGATCGCCCCTGATGACGCCTATAAACTAATCAAGTCCCTCAAGGAAGTGCTGAAGATACCGGTGCACCTGCACACCCACTACACCAGCGGCATGGCCTCGATGAGCTGTCTCAAGGCCATCGAAGCTGGTGTGGACATCATCGACACCGCTCTGGCCCCCTTCGCCCTGCGCACCTCGCACCCGGCGGTGGAGCCGATTGTGGTTGCTCTGCAGGACACCCCCAGGGATACCGGACTTAATCTGGCCCACCTCTTCAAGCTGGGGCAGTATCTCGAGTCCATCGCCCCCAAGTACCGCGACTTCCTCAATACCACCCGAACCTCGGTTATCGATACCGCCGTCCTCATGCACCAGGTGCCCGGGGGTATGATTTCCAACCTGGTCGCCCAGCTGAAAGAGTCCAACGCCCTGGATAGAATCGACGAGGTATACGAGGAGATACCACGCGTCCGAAAGGAGCTCGGCTACCCGCCCCTGGTCACCCCGACCAGCCAGATTGTTGGGGTGCAGGCGGTGCAGAACGTCCTGGTGGGGAGATACAAGCTGGTATCACGCCAGGTACAGGACTACGTCTTCGGGCTCTACGGTAAGCCCCCCGCCCCCATCGACCCCGAGGTCCAGGAGATTGTGCTCAAGCACTACCCGCGGGGGAAGACGCCCATTACCTGCCGCGCCGCCGACGTGCTCGAGCCGGAGCTCGACCAGGCCAAAGAGCTAGTCAAGGACTTCACCCAGGACATCGGCGACGTGCTCATCGCCGCCCTCTACCCGATTACCGGGCTGCGCTTCCTGAAGTGGAAGTACGGCCTGGAGACGCCGCCGCCGGAGCTAAAGCCCAAGACCCTGGACGACGTCAGGCGGGAGGACGAGCTCTTCGCCAAGGTGAAGGCCAGGTTAAAATCAGGCGAGCCAGTGGTAGAGCTGGACGACTAAAGGATAGGTGGAGCCAGCGTGGACTGCGTCTTCTGTCAGATTGCCGCGGGTAAAATCCCCAGCGACATCGTCTATCAGGACGAAGAGCTGATTGCCTTCCGGGATATTAACCCCCAGGCACCGAAACACCTGCTTATCATCCCCAGGAAGCACATCGCTTCTCTCGCCGACCTATCCCCGGCCGAGCTACCCCTTATCGGGAGCATGGTGGCACTAGCCCACAAGCTGGCCCGGGAAGAGGGCATTACGGATACCGGCTACCGCCTGGTGGTAAACTACGGCGAGTGGGGCGGGCAGGTAGTGAAGCACCTTCACCTGCACCTGCTCGGGGGTAAGAAGCTCTCCGACAGGCTCGGCTAGCTAGCCCGCTTCCCGGTATCTCAGGTAGGTAAGCAGCCCGGCGATGCTCTTGGCATCACAGATAGCGCCCGAGGAGATAAGCTCGGGAATCTGCTCCGGTGACAGCCGAACCAGACTTATAGCCTCGGTGTCCTCGGCAAAGAGCCGGCTGGGGGTAAGGTCGGTTGCCAGATAGAGATAGAGGTACTCCGTAGAGTAGCCCGGCGCCGAATAAAAGCCACCCAGCCTCTCCACTCTGCGGGGCAGATAGCCGGTCTCCTCCCGCATCTCACGGCCGACGGCGTCCTCCGGGCTCTCACCAGGGTCAATCCCACCGGCCGGTATCTCCAGCAGCTCCTTTTCCACCGGCTTACGGAACTGCTTCACCAGGAGCACCCTACCATCAGCGTCGACAGCGATAACGGCGATACAGTCGCTGTGCTCCACAATCTCCCGCGTCGTCTCCCGGCCCCCGGACGTTTTCACGGTATCAACCCTAAGACGCACCGCCCGACCCTGATAGACCGACCGGCTCGACAGCGTCTCTTCCTCAGCCAAACTAGACCTCCGGGTGGTAGATAAGGGCCACCTCGTCACAGTTGGGGAACTTGGGGCAGCGAAAACACTCCGTCCAGACCTTATGCGGGAGCTCCATCTTGTCTATCTGCGAGAAACCGACCCGCTCGAAAAAGCCGGGTTTATAGGTGAGGCAGAAAATGGTGCTTAAGCCGAGCTCTCTGGCTTCGTCCAGGCAGGCTTTCACCAGCTCATTACCAATCCCCTGTTGCTGGCAACCCTCAGTCACCGCCAGCGACTTTATCTCCGCCAGGTCTTCCCACATGACGTGGAGGGCCACACAGGCGATTACCCTGCCGCCCTCCCTGACCACGAAGTAGTCCCTGATGTTCTCGTATATCTCGCTTAAGGAGCGCGCCAGCATCTCGTCCTTATCGGCGAAATCGTTGATTAGATGGTGCATCTGGACGACATCCCTGATGCACGCCTTTTCTATCTTTATCACCTAACGTTTTCCTTTCAACCTTCGTTCCAGCGAGCCGTAAAAGGATGTCTCCGGGTGAATCCTCAAGAAACGCGTCTTATGGGCGCTCCGTCTCACCGTAACCACCGACCGGCTCGACAGGGTCAGGTTTATGTGCCCGTCGAGGCTCAGGGTAGCCTGGTGAGCGGCACCGATATCCAGCCTGACCACCACCGCAGCCGGCAACACCAGGGTATAGGTAGAGCTGAGGTGAGGCAAGATGGGCAGCAGCAGGAACTCCTCGGCCTGCGGGTGCAGAATCGGGCCCCCGGCCGAAAGCGAGTAGCCGGTGCTACCCGTAGCCGTGGCCACAATCACCCCGTCAGCCTTGTAGGTAGTCAGCGGCTGGCCGTCAATCCGAGCCTCGACCCGAATCATGCGGGCTATCTCCCCCCGCGCCACCACCACATCGTTCAAGGCACAAAACACGGACGGGGCCTCCCCCTCCTTTGTCTCAAGCTCCGCTTCAAGCATGGCCCGCTCGTCAAGCCAGCCCCCCCCCGCCAATAGCTCGGGGAGCCGTTCCTTAGCCTCGTCAACACTGAGCTCGGTCATGAAACCCAGCCGGCCCAGATTTATGCCGGTAATCGGAATGGAGCGGGCCGCCGCCACCTGAGCCGCGCGCAGGATGGTGCCGTCGCCGCCCACGGTGAGCAGTAAATCGGTGCCGTCCAGCTGGCACCTGGCCTGCTCTCCTTCCCAGGCCGAGCAGAGCCACACCGAAACGCCCTTAGTGCTCAGGAAGTCCCTAAGCTCCCGGGCCAAGGGGTAGGCCGCCTTGTTCATCGGGTGATAGAGAATACCAATCCGTTCCACTGGCTGCTCCGAAATAACCGGGGGGTAACGAGAACAAGCCAAGTGTAACATCGGTAACCCCAGGCGTCAAGAGAACCACAGCCCGGGGTGCTACCGATTAAAAGGCGAGGGGCTTGTCAGGCCGCCGCCCGGCTGAGGTAGGGCCGGAGAGCCGCCCGGACAATAACGAAGCCCACCACGCCCAGGAAAAAGACGGCGGCAAAGACCCCGGACGCCCGTATCCTTCTCCCGGTTATGGCCTCGATGCCCTTACCAAACCTCCAGAGCCAGATATAGCTGCCGATGGGGGTAAAATAGCCGGCTGAGGCCGGTAGCCGGATTCCCTGAGACTCCATCTTCTCCACCGGCTGCACCACCGCCCACTGCCACAACCGCCCCACGGCGCCGGCGACAAAACCGGTCGGAACCACAATCAGCAGGATGATGAAGAAGACCGGCTCATCCCCGGCACAAACATGGCCGAAGGCGAGACGGCAGGCAAGATGCCAGAAGAGGGCATAGAGGGCGCCGTGCAGACCGAAAGCCACCGCCGCAGACTGCACCGAGTGCCACAGGAGCAGCAGATAGTGCCGCGGTGAGTGCCGCTCCGGCACGGTTAGCCCGGGGCGACTGCGGGCCCCGACCATCGCCACCGCGACGGCACTAGCTGCCAAAACGACCGCTGATATAAACCCTATCACATCCCGGGGCAGCGCCTCGGCCATGCCCAGGCCCAGCATAACGATAGCCGCTATGGACAGAACGTAGGGTAACCAGAAATACCGCCCGGATGAAAGCTCTTTTCTCACTTTGACCTCACAGAGTGTTATATTTTTCTAACGTTATCTATTTCTAACATACACCAAAAGTAACATTTTGTCAAGCCCCCGAGGCCCCATAAATAAAAAACCCGCTACTGGCCCAGAGGCATCTGTCTTCCGGAGCCGGTAACTCACTCACCAGGAAGTACAGAAGCCAATTCGACCAGTACCGGGTAATATCCAGTTTTCAGTAACGAACTCTGTCTCTAACCTAGATTATCAGAGACGAGTGTTGGCTTTTCATCTCTAGCCCAGATGGGTAAACAAGAAGTACAAACCAACCGAAATCGCCGCGATGCTAATCCCCAAAACAACGTATAAGATGCGGCGGCGCCGTTTGTAACCGGGGTCCGCCCAGTCGGGAACGTCTTCGAATCTATCCATGTAACGCCTTCCCTTTCCTCGGTTTGTCCTTATTATAGCATAACACCTTAGCCAGCCTTTTCACAGTCCGCCCCGACTTGAACCTGTTTTGATTAACAAAGCCTCTGGTCCGGTTCACCGGCCGTCCGCCTCCGGGTGGTGTTCTTCGGCATCCGTACCGGGTAGCTTCTCCGCCGGGGTGCGGCTGGCCAGCTCCAGCTTATCCCCGAACCGGGTAAGCTTGCGGCTCGCCTCATCATACTTACCAGCCGCGTTGCGGATGTGGGCGCCGACCACCCGGTAATCGTCCTGAAAGTCCGCCAGGTCGCCCTGGAGGCGCTGCAGATAGCCCAGGATTTCCCGGGCCGTCTGCTCAATGTGCAGCCCCCTAAGCCCCTGAACAATGACCTGCAGATAGGCGTAAAAGCTGTTGGGGGACACCGGAATGACCCGCTTCTGGATGGAGTAGGCGTATATCTCGCTCTCCTCGGCACAGCCCCGAAGTATGGTCTCGTAGTAGATATTCTCGGCGGGGATATACATCAGGGCGAAGTCAAAGGTGCCCTCGTCGGGGAGGACATATTTAGCCACGTTCGCCACGTGATTCTTCACCGTACGCACGAACTGCCGCCGGAGAGCCTTCTGTTCCGCCTCGCTCGCCGCCTCGAGTATCCTTCCGAAGTCCTCCAGGGGGAACTTGGAATCGATGGGAACCAGACGCCCGCCGATTTTAATGACCGCATCCACCGTGTCGCCGCTGCTAAAACGGTACTGGAGGGAGTAGGTATCCCGGGGTAGAACGTCGGCCAGCAGCCTCTCCAGCAGTAGTTCTCCGAAGCCGCCCCTGAACTTGGGCGCCCGGAGCAGTTCCTGCAGGCTGGAGATGTTCTTGCCTACCGCCTCGATATCCTGGGTCCTCTTGGTAAGCTCCCCCAACCGCTCCCGCACCTCACCGAAAACGCTCAGGCTGCCCTCCACCTTTTCCCCGACCACCCGGGATAAGGCCTCGGTCTGCTCCCGCAGTCGGTCACGCCCGCGCAGCCGGTCCACAACAAGGGAGATAACCACAACCGCAAGGACAATGATAATTATTACTTCTATTTCCATGGCGTCCCCGACATCTGCTCAGGCTAATTATACACCAAAGGCCGAGTAAATAGACAAAAACCGGCGCCGGGACGGGCAAAAGTAACCACTGGAATTATAAGGGATTCTCTGCTAAAATAACGAGGCCCTGATTCTAGGCTTAATAGCTATCCCCAAACCACCGGGGGCACTTTGGCACGGGCATCCTATAAGCTGGAAAGTTAAAGCACAGGGAAATAGATGAAAAAGCCTTGCCTGATTATTGTAGGTGTCCTGGTCTTCTTAAGCGCCACGCTCGGGGCGACCAGCTGCGCCGCCCCCCTGAGAAAGTTCGAAGTCACCCGTACCATGATGGACACCTTTGTCACCGTCACCGTATATGCCGGCGATGAAGCCAAGGCGACCGAGGCCATAGACGCCGCCTTAGACCGGATGGAGGAGATAGTAGCCGTCGCCTCGATATACGATGAAGAAAGCCAGGCCTTCCAGCTCAACCGGGACGGGTTTCTAGAGGCACCATCCGAGGACCTGCGCCAGATAATAACCAGGTCACTCGAATACGGCGAGCTAAGCGACGGGGCCTTCGATATCACCGTCCAGCCCCTGCTGGAGCTGTGGGAAGGGGGCCTGTGGCAGGAGCCCCCGGAGGTCCAGCAGCAGCTAATAGACGAGACCCTGAAGCTCGTCGACTGGGAAAAGGTTATCGTCGAGAAGGACAGGATATACTTCGCGGAGCCAGGCATGAAGATAACCCTGGGAGGTATCGCCAAGGGCTACGCCGCCAGCGAAGCCCTGAAGACCATCAGAAGCCTGGGCATCAAAAGCGCCCTGGTCGACGCCGGCGGCGACATGGCCGCCTTAGGCTCCAAACCGGACGGCGAGCCGTGGTTTATCGCCCTGCTGAACCCCGACGACGTGACCCAGAGCCTGGCCAACTTCGAGATAGAAGGTAAGGCCATCACCACCTCGGGGAACTACGCCCGCTTCTTCGACCCCGAGCAGGAAGCGGGCCACATCCTCAACCCCAAGACGGGATACTCCGCCCAGGACTGCATCAGCGCCACGGTCATCGCCGACAACGCCACCCAGGCGGACGCCCTGTCTACCGCCATCTTCGTCATGGGGCCGGAAGAGGGGGTGAAGCTAATCGAATCGCTGAGTAACGTAGAGTGCCTCATCGTGAGCGCCGACCGGACAACGATATATGCCTCTTCGGGACTGCATATGTATTTAGCCGAAAGCGAGGTTGAGGAGTAGCTTGGCCATAAGATTGAAGAAGAAGGGTACGCCCTACGGCGTCAGAGTACCGGAGAGTAAGCTCAGTGAAAAGATGCCCATCGAACCGGCCCCGCTGCCGGAAAAGGTGGTTATCCCCCTGCAGCAGAATATCGGCGCCCCCTGTCAAGCCCTGGTCAAGAAGGGGGACAAGGTTCTCACCGGCCAGAAGATTGGCGACTCGGAGAAGTTTGTTAGTGCCCCCGTCCACGCCACCGTATCCGGCGAAGTAAGCGGTGCCACCATGGTCGTCAACCCCCCCACCGGGGCGCTGGTTAACGCCCTGGTGATAACCGCAGACGGGGAAGACAAATGGGCCGAGCTTACCCCACCCAAGGACCCCGACCAGCTCTCTGTTAAGGAGACCCTGGAGCGGATAAGGGAAGCGGGCCTGGTGGGACTGGGGGGGGCCGCCTTCCCCACCCACATCAAGCTGTCCCCTCCCCAGGGCAAGGAAATCGACACCGTCATCCTGAACGGCTGCGAGTGCGAGCCCTATGTCACCTCGGACCACCGGGTAATGCTGGAATACGGAGAGCAGGTTCTCTCCGGGCTGAAGGTCATCAGCCGGGTGCTCTCCCCCAAGGCCGTATACATCGCCATAGAGGACAACAAGGAAGACGCCATCGACCACATGGAAAGGCTGGTCGCCAGGCTGGGGCTCGGCGACTTCAAGGTCGCCCCCTTAAAATCAAAGTACCCCATGGGGGCGGAGAAGACCCTCATCGAGATGATACTGGGCCGGGAAGTCCCCATCGGGGGGCTGCCGCTGGACGTCGGGGTCGTGGTGCACAACGTGAGCACCGCCAAGGCCATCCACGACGCCGTTATCGAAGGTAAGCCCCTCATCGAGCGGGTGGTAACCGTCACCGGCGCCGTGAAGAACCCCAAGAATCTGATGACCAGGTTCGGCACCCCGCTCAAGAGTCTCATCGACTACTGCGGCGGTATGGAAGAGGGGGCGAACAAGGTTATCCTCGGCGGCCCGATGATGGGCATCGCCCAGTTCGACCTTGATTTCCCCGTCGTCAAGGGAACCAACAGCATCCTGGTAACGGAGAGCAAACCCGTAAGAGAGCAGGACTGCATAAGCTGCGGCAAGTGCATCGAAATCTGCCCCATGCGCCTCATGCC
>CAZXVG010000005.1:0-5154 GCA_964644205.1 uncultured Dehalococcoidales bacterium
GCGCCCTGAAAGCGGAAAAAACGTCCGTCATGGTCGGCGAGAGTACTGTAATCCGGTGTGATGCCTCCGACCCGGATGGTGACGTCTTGACCTACACCTGGACAGCCAGCGGTGGGGAGCTTTCGGGCGAAGGCCCCGAAGTTAGCTGGACGGCCCTCGGTGCCTGCGGAGATGAGGTCACCGTTAGCGTCACCGTTAGCGATGACCTGGGCGCTGCATCAAGTAAGGATGTGGTACTAAGGGTCAAGAGGCCGGGCTGAGGCGGCTAGTCAAGACGTGACCTGGATGGTCATACATAGACGCCGACTGAAAGCACACGCTATAATCTACAGGAGTAACTAGAGGAGAGAGGGGTAGTATGCCGAGCGAGAACGTAATAACGCCGAGAGTGACCGTGATATCTCATCTCATCAAGCCTGAAGACCTTCAGCATCACGGCACCCTTTTTGCCGGCCAGATGGCCAAGTGGCTCGTGGAAGCCTGTTTTGTGGCTGCTGCGCGACTGGTAGGTAGGCCTGAGGATGTTGTCTGCGTGCAGGTCCACGGAATGAACTTTACAAAACCGGCGCATAATGGCGACATTATTGAAATCAGAGCTAAGGCGGCACTCACCGGTAATACCAGCATCACAGTTGCTGGCGAGGCATATCTTAATGAAGATGAGGCGCCTTCAGTTTCCGGGATGGCTACTTTTGTTACCGTTGACCAGCAAGGCGTGCCCTATAAACACGGCGTAACCCTGTCGGATGACTACATCGCTCAGAACCGGGCAAGTCACGATGAAGCCCTTAGGCTTAGAGGAATAAAGTAGTCCTCAGTGATAGTTCGTAGCTAGTTATTAAGAAATGAGGCGCCTGGTGACATAAATCAGGCGCCTTTTGTTGTTTAAATGATGGTTAGTAGAGCAAGAGAATTCTCGGCAACCTGATTCAGCTCGTCGAGTATGGCATCTTCATCGATAGTGCCAAGCCTGAATAGTCTAATGGAGGCATTCGCATTTCTCAGGAACCCGTCCGGGCTGGCTACCATGCGCGAGATAGCGTATAATTCTAACCAGAAAGGTAGCGAACAAGGAGAACCCCCGCCATGACCAACCCTAACCTGCCGCCGCGTATAGATAGGCTTGGCGAACTTGCCAACAACCTGTGGTGGAGCTGGCACCCTCAAGCACGCAACGTGTTCCGCACCCTGGACTACCAGCTATGGAAGCTGAGCGGCCACAACCCGGTTAGAGAGCTGCACCAGGCAAGCGAGGACACACTACAGTCAGCCGCCACCGACCCGAGCTTCCTCAGCCTCTATGACTCGGTGATGTCCGCCTTCGATAGCGAGATGACAAATGCTGATACCTGGTTTACCGCGAACTACCCTGACTGGACACACGGTCCGGTCGCCTATTTTTCCATGGAGTACGCCATACATGACTCCCTGCCCATCTACGCCGGTGGACTGGGGGTACTAGCGGGCGACGTCTGTAAGGAGGCGAGCGACCTGGGCCTGCCCCTGGTCGCCGTGGGCTTCATGTACCCTCAGGGGTATTTTAACCAACACCTCTGTGCCGGTCTAGACAGCTGCCAGCAGGAGGTCTACGAACAGCTTGACTTTGACCGGGCGCCGATAAGCCGCGTCCTCTCCGCGGAGGGTCGGACGGCGCTGGCCAGCGTTCAGCTCGGCGACACCGGTCTGGCCATCGGGGTATGGCTGGTTCGTGCCGGGCGCACCAGCGTCTATCTATTGGACACCAATCTCGAGGAGAACCCGGCGGAGCACCGTCAGCTATCGGCCCGGCTCTATGTCGCCGACCGCGAGCGGCGTTTGCAGCAGGAAATCGTCCTGGGTATCGGCGGGGTGCGCGTCCTGAGAAGGCTCAACATTAATCCGGCGGTGTGGCACGCCAACGAGGGCCATACGACCTTCATGACCCTGGAGCGTATCCGGGAAGAGGTAGCAGTCGGGGTGAGCTTCGACGAAGCCCTGAACCGGGTACGCCGGGCGACCGTTTTCACCACGCACACCCCGGTTCAGGCCGGTCACGACATCTTCCCGGCCCATCTGGTGGATAAATACCTCAAGGGCTACTACCAGTCCCTCGGCATCGGTCGGGAGGCATTCTACCAGCTCGGTCAGCAGACCGGCTCCGGCACTCAAAGCTTTAACATGAGCGCGCTCGGTATGAGACTGGCCAGCCTGCGCTGTGCGGTAAGTAAGCTCCACGGGGAGATCACCCGAAGGATGTGGCACGGGCTCTGGCCCGATGTCGCCGAGGACCAGGTGCCGGTGATGGCTATCACCAACGGGATACACATCCCGAGCTGGGTTGCCCCGGAGCTATACAGTCTCCTGGAAAGGTACCTGGGCAGAGACTGGATAACCAGACACGACGACTACCAGATGTGGCAGCGACTGCTCGACGTCCCCGATGAGGAGCTCTGGGCGGTCCATCAGCTGCTCAAGCACAAGCTGATGAGTACCGTACGGCACCGGGCGCGTCGGCGCTGGCTTACGGACAGCACGGCGCCGGCGGAGCTACCGGCCATGGGCACCCTGCTCGACCCCGAGGTACTGACCATCGTCTTTGCCCGCCGTTTCACCGAATACAAACGGCCGACGCTAATCTTCCGGGACATCGAGCGCTTGAGGCGAATCACCACCAACGCGTGGCGCCCGGTGCAGTTCATATTTGCCGGGAAGTCGCACCCCGCCGACCTGCCCTCGAAGCTCCTTATTAGCCAGGTCTACCACCTGGCTCTGGACCGTCAGTTCCAGGGGCGCATCGCCTTTATCGAGAACCATAACATGCACCTGGCCCGTTACCTGGTGCACGGGGCGGACGTGTGGCTGAATACCCCCCGCCGCACCCAGGAAGCCTGCGGCACCAGCGGCATGAAGGCCTCGCTTAACGGCGTCCTTCACCTAAGCGTTAGCGACGGGTGGTGGCACGAAGGATTTAACGGGGCTAACGGCTGGGTAATCGGTGCCGATACCCCTGCCCTAAGCCCGGAGGCGGAAGACGAGGCGGACGCCGGGGCGCTCTACCGCCTGCTGGAGGAGGAGATTATCCCCCTCTACTATACCCGGGACCGAAACGGCGTGCCCCACGGCTGGATGCGTATGGTTAAGGAAGCGATTCGTTCCATCGTGCCCGCCTTCTGCGCCCGGCGCATGCTCAAAGAGTACGCCGAGCGGATGTACCGGCCGGCCGCTACGGAAAGCCTGACACACACCCCCTAGAACCTAGACACCGGGCTCCGGCTAGCTACCCGCCAGTAAAGCCACGGGGAAGATGCTCAGTATATCGCAAAGAGATAGCCCTCTTTCCCCCGGGGTAGAGACCCTAAGGCGCTCTCCGGTAAAAAGGTTATCCCAGCTCTCCGGGGCTCCATCGGGCAGCAGCAGCCGGTCATCGCCCCAGACCTGTTTTCCGACCGGCGGCGTCCCGGGAGCTGCCAGCTTAGCCGGCAGCCGGGGGGCTACCACCAGGAACCAGGTACTATCCCGGTGCCGGGCAAAGGCACAGACATGCTCCCCGATGTGTCCCTTTATTTGAAGAGGTAAATAATCACCGTCTCTAAACAAAGCTGGGTTATCCCGCCGGAAACTCAATACCTTATAGGTCGCATACATCTTTACCCGGCCGTCCCGCCAGTTCTCCTGCAGCTCCCGTATCAGAGCCGCCGACCCGCCCGCTTCCTTAAGTATTAGCTCGTCTAGAATCTTCGCTCTCTTCCCGAAGTTGACCGGGCGCCGGTTATCGGGATCGGTAAGGCTGAAATCCCACAGCTCTTCGCCCTGATAGAAGTCGGGCATCCCGGGGCAGGTAGCCTTGAGTAACACCTGGGCCAGGGAGTTGAGCATCCCGTAATAGGCTATCTTCTGCGCAAAGAGTAGAAGTTCACTGAGGAAACCGTTTCGTGCGGAGTCTTCTAAAATAGATTCAAGGAAGCTAGCCAGGGCAGCTTCATAGTCCGGGTCGGGCGATAGCCAACTGGTGTACGCCTTGGCCTCCCTTATCGCCTTAGCCAGGTAAGCCTTGAGCCGTTCCTTAAACTCGGGCACCTCCGCCTCATCGAGGGGCCAGACCCCGATTAGCGTCTGGTAGATAAGCATCTCCATATCCGGTTCGGGGACCAAGATTCCATTCACCTTGGTTTTCTTAGGCTCATTCCAGTGGCGCCACCGGCTAAGGTGCGCCTGCCACTCCCCGGGAACCTCGGAGAGGACACTGATTCGGGCCCTAGTGTCCTGGCTCCGTTTGGTATCATGGGTCGAGGTGGCGTTCATGGTGTGGGGCCAGTGCTCGAGCCGCGTCCGGTTCAGGCGGTGAAAGTCGCTAACCGAGAGGCCATTTGAGCCGGGGTCGCCGCCCACCTCGTTCAGAGAGAGCAGGCGGCTGTAGCCGTACAGGGCGGTGTCCTCGAACCCCTTGGCCATGACCGCCCCGGTAAGCTGCTGCCAGCGCAGAACGAAGCCGAGCCAGGCCTCCTTCCGCGCGGCGGTAATATCGTACGGGAAGTCCAGGGTGAGTATACGCTCTACAAAATCAATGGCGGCGCTGGTATTAGCTACCTCCTGATGCCGCCGCCTGGCCTCGGCTGCGGCCTGTTTCAGGTAGAGCCGGTCGCGGGGGGACACCTCGAAGCTGCGGGTATAGGTGCGGTAAACGGGGAGACAGGCCGTCACCTCACTGAGAGCCTGCGTAAGCTCTTCGGCGGAGAGCCCGGCCGCGTCCTCTTCCCGGCGGGCCAGGTCGGTAAGCATCCGCCCCAGCACCCGCACCTCGCCGGGGAAGAGCTCTGCGATGACCTGCCGCTTCTTCTCATAGACGACATCGCCGAAGGCCGCCCGGGAACCGGTGAAGCGGCCGTAAATCTCACTAAGAGCCCTGGCTCCCTCGCCGTTGATGAACAGGTTATTCAGTATGTTGGCGAAGTCGTAGCCGGTGGTGCCCGAGACCGGCCAGTCCACGGGCAGGGCCTCGCCGCCGGAGAGAATCTTTTCCACCACGATGTAAAAGCGGCGTGGGCCGCCGGCTTCGGTTGCCCCCTGCTGCAGGCGGACAAGATACCGCCTCGGGTAACGGAGGCCGTCGATATGGTCGATGCGTAAGCCGCTGACCTTGCTTTCCCGGACCAACCTCAAGATAAGGGCGTGGCT
>CAZXVG010000005.1:5254-16048 GCA_964644205.1 uncultured Dehalococcoidales bacterium
TCCAGGGTATCTATCAGCCGAAATACTGACTCAAGGTTGGCATGGCTCAAGCCAGGAGCTGATTCCAGGGTGTCCGTGCGCTGTGAGAGAACCAGGCGGTATGACCTAATGTCCAGCGGCAACTGATAGCCCCGGTAGCGGACAGAGAGCCCGGCATCATCCATTATCAGGCTGAACTGTCCGCTCTCCAGCGCCTGCCGGTAGGGGCTGGCTAGAATGGGCAGGATAACCCTGTTTTCCGCGGCGGCCCAGTCGATGTCAAAAAAGCTGGCGTAGGGCGAGCACCGGCCGTTCTCCAGGAGGTCCCGCCACCACGGGTTCAAAGGACTAGCCGCCATGTGGTTGGGGACGATATCAAGGAGCAGCCCCATCCCATACTCTTTGAGTTCCCGGGACAAAGCCTCGAAATCCGCCGCGCTGCCCAGCTCCGGATTGAGCTGCGTCGGGTCAACCACGTCGTAGCCGTGCCGGCTGCCCCGGCGCGCCCTGAGAATCGGCGAGGCATAGAGGTCGGATATCCCGAGCCGGTGGAGATAAGGCACCAGCCCGCGCGCGTCTTCAAAACGAAGCTTCCGGTTGAGCTGAAGACGATAGGTAGCCAGGGGTATACGCCGGTCGAACATCTAGCCAACCCTTATGGAGAGCTTCTGCCCCAGAGAGGCGAACAGCCCGAGCCACTCCCGGGCGCCCTCGTCTGCCTGCTGTGCTCTTTCCTGGAACTCGGGGTAACGGGACTTGAGCAGCCCGTGGTAGAGGTTCTGAACCTTCCACAGGTCTATGGGGAAGGGCAGCCTGGGTAGCATCTCGACGGCGGCGAGCAAACGCTTGAGAAGGTCAGTGTCCTCGGGGCTGGCAGCCAGTCCGGCCGTCATTCGCTCCAGGGTCTGCTGCATAAGGTAGCTCAGTCCCTCGCTGTCGAGCTCTACCTGCCAGGCCCGGGTCTCGTCCAGCAGGCCCTTCAGGCGCTCCAGGTCCAGGGCATCGCCGCTTATTACCCGGCGCAGTCCGCTATTCAGGATGAACTCGGCCGCCGAGTGAAAGCTTTTGGGAATCGGGTTACCCAGCTCGGAGAGAAAGCGCATCGGCGGGTAGTAGTGCTCGTAAACCTGCTGGTAGGCGGCTTCAATCTCGGACAGGGCTGACTGTAAGATGCTGTCCAGCACCTTACGCTGCTCGTCACGGAAGAGGTCCTTAATGGAGTAGGTGGAGGTGCCGAAGTGTCTGTCCAGCAGCCGGATTATCTCGGGAAAGTCGGCGCTTGAGAAGGTCTGGTTGAGCTCGCTAAGCATCGCCTGATAGGCTTCCTGGCTCTGATAGGTACGCACCCCGGCGTTTACGTTGTGGTCTCCGAGATGCAGCACTCCGAAGCTTAAGGTGTCCGATTCCCCGGTTATGGTTGAGGTAACCCTGGCCCGTCCCAGAGCCAGCTTCGGCCGACCGGCGGTAAAGGTCTGGTGGTCCTCGATGCCGACGTGATAGCAGTAAATCTCGGCCTGCTCGCCGTATTCCTCAAACAGGGAGCTCACCGCAAAGTGGGCGGCGACCTTGGTCAGGTTAACCACAGCCGGTTTCACGAACCGGTCGTAGATACGGTGCCCGTCACCGTACTCCGGGATGTTGCTCCTGGCCAGTCCCAGACGCTCCAGAAAGTTACGCTCGATATCATCACCGAAGAGCTCCTGCGCCAGCTGCACTGCCCGCCCGGCATACTGGATAGCCTGCACCGTTTCGATGCCGGAAAGCTCGTCGAAGAACCAGCCGCAGCTGGTGTACATGAGCATGACGTGGCGCTGGAGCTCCAGGAGCTTGAGCACGCTTATCCTCTCCGCTTCGGCCAGGTCACGGGTGCCGTAGCGCCCTAAGAATGCCTGGACGTTCTCCAGCGAGCGGTCGAGGATTACCTCGATGTAGTCATCACGGGTCGCCCAGGGGTCCTTCAAGAACTCCTGCGCCCTCTCCTGGTAGCGGGGGGCCAGGCTGTCGCGCAGCCAGTCGAACGCCTCCCGAAGCGGCGCCCGCCAGGCCTGGTGCCACTTCGGATTTCTGCCGGCGTTACAGCCGCAGTCGCTGCGCCAGCGCTCAATACCGTGAGGACAGCTCCAGGAGGTCTGCTCGTTAATCTCGACCTGGTGAGTGGGCGGGTGCTTCTCCAGGTATTCACCGTAGTTGGTGATTTTGGCCAGGCCCTGGCTCTCGATATGGTGGAGAGCGTAGGCCAGCGCCATGTCCCCGAAGCGGTGATGATGGCCGTAGGTCTCCCCGTCGGTAGCCACGTGGACAAGCTGAGGCCAGGCCGCTTCCGGCGAGAAGGCACTGGCTAAGCGCTGGGCGAAGCTATCGCCGCTATTTAGCAGGTCTTCAAAAGCGACCTGGCGCGAAATAGGCCCGTTATAGAAAAAGAGGTTTAAGCTGCGGCCCGAGGCTAGCTTAATCTCATAAGCCATGGTGGGGTCGATAGCGCCGTTATCTACATCCTGCCAGCTATCGCTACCGATGCGGCGCACCCGCCTGGCCTGATGCGGCGCCAGGATGGTAAAGCGAATTCCCTTCTCCGCCAGAATCTCCAGCGTCTCCAGGTCCACCGCCGTTTCCGGAAGCCACATCCCCTCCGGCTTTCGCTGGAAACGGTGCTCGAAATCGCGTAATCCCCAGAGCACCTGGGTATACCTGTCCCGCTGGCTGGCCAGGGGCATAATCATGTGGTTATAGGCCTGGGCTATGGCTGAGCCGTGCCCCGAAAAGGCCCTCTGGCTCTCCCCGTCGGCATCCAGGACGGCTTGATAGACATCGGGGGTGTTCACCTCCATCCAGGCAAGCAGGGTCGGCCCGAAGTCAAAGCTGATTTTGGCATAGTTATTGGCTATCTGGGTGATGTAGCCCTCGCTGTCCAGGATGCGCGAGGCGGTGTTCGGCGCGTAGCACTCGGCGTTGACCCTTTCGTTCCAGTCGTGATAGGGGTAGGCCGAGTCCTGCATCTCGATAGTCTCCAGCCAGGCGTTCTCGCGCGGCGGCTGGTAGAAGTGGCCGTGAATACAAATGTAGCGCTCCATCTTAGGTCTCCTTCGAGAAAAGGACCAGTGACCAGGGGTTCAGGGTAAGGTTGGTCTCTGTCTTTATGCTAAGTTGCTCCGGGACGGTGCTTCCCCCTCCCCGCCAGCGCTCCTCCGCCGAGTCCAGTCTTTTGTGCCAGCGCCCCGGCGGCATGGGAACGACGACCGGGCCCGGCTCCCGGCTCAGGTTAAAGAGCAGGACGGCCTGGCTCCCTTCGCTCCAGCGCCGAACCAGGAGAAGCCCGTCTTCTAATCCTCGCACTTCCATTGTACTCTTGCTTAGACGGGCCAGGGCCGGGGTCTCCCTGCGTAGCCGAATCAGCTCTTTATAAAACTCAAGGAGCGTGCCGTGCCACCCCTCCCCGCGCAGGCTGCGGTCAAGCCTGGCGCTCAAGAAGGTGGCCTCGTCCTGGGGGTCGGCTATCTCGCCCGACCACTGAAACGAGGCGAACTCCTCACGGCGTCCCCGGCGCACGGCCTCGATAAGGGCTGGCTCCGAGTGGCTGACGAAGTAGGGAAAGGGCGCCTTCTCTCCGTATTCCTCCCCCATAAACACTAGCGGCAGGAAGGGCGAGAGCAGGACGATGCCCGCCGCCAGCTTCAGCCCCTCGAAGGAGACGATCTGGCTCAGGCGCTCACCATTTATCCGGTTGCCCACCTGGTCGTGGTTCTGAGCAAAGACCACGAAGCGGTGAGCCGGGATGTCCCCGGAGGCGACCCCGTGCCTTCGCTTGCGATACCGCGAGTACTGGCCGGAGTAGACGAATCCCTCCCGAAATGCCTTGACCAGTTGCTCAAGACCGCCGAAGTCCTGATAGTAGCCGTCCTGTTCGCCGGTGAGCAATACGTGCAGGGCGTGGTGGAAGTCATCGTTCCACTGGGCATCCAGGCCGTAGCCCCCCCGCTCCGGCGCCCGGATAAGGCGGGCATCATTGGCGGCGCTCTCGCCGATAAGATAGGCCCGGCGTTTCAGCTTAGCGGCCTGCTCGTGGAACCTTGCCGCCAGCTCCGCTATGAAGGGGTAGGACGAGATATCCAGTATCGAGTGCAGCGCATCGAGCCGCAGGGCGTCAATATGAAACTCGGTGAGCCAGTAGCTCGCGTTTTCGATAAAGAAGCGGCGCACCTCGTCGCTAAACGGGCCGTCGAAGTTAAGGGCCGCCCCCCAGGGGGTCTGGTAGCGCCCGGTGAAATAAGGGCCGAAGTCAGCGAGGTAGTTCCCCTCCGGGCCGAAGTGGTTATAGACCACGTCCAGGACTACCGCCAGCCCCTGCCGGTGGCAGGCATTAACCAGGCGCCTCAGTCCCTCCGGGCCGCCGTAGGAGTCCTGGACGGCAAAGAGACATGCGCCGTCGTACCCCCAGTTGCGCTCCCCGGGAAACTGGGCGACCGGCATCAGCTCCACGGCGGTAACCCCCAAAGCCTTTAGCTCGTCAAGATGGGGGATGACCGCCTCAAAGGTGCCCTCTCCGCTAAAGGTGCCAACGTGTAGTTCGTAGATGATATATTCCTCCAGGGGCAGTCCAGACCACCCCCGGTCACCCCACGGGAAAGATGGGTCTGCTACCTGAGACGGCCCGTACACGCCCTGGGGTTGGAACCGCGACGCCGGGTCGGGACGTTCCCTCTCCGCGTCCAGGTGGTAAAGGTAGCGGTAGCCCGGCGCCACCCCCTCGCTAGTCGCCCCGTGGTAGCCCTGAGCGTCCCGGGCCAGGGGGAATATCCGCTCTTCAGGCGAGACGAGGTGCACCTCTACCCTGGAGGCCAGAGGTGCCCACACCAGAAACTGGCAGCGGCCGTCGCCGAGATAGGTTGCCCCCAAACGGCTATCCGTGTTCACTTTTCCGTCTCCGGCTCTTAAAGTATACCACCGAAAGGGGCGGCAGGTTGATTTCCAGGGAATAGGGGCGGCCGTGGGTCGGTATCCGGGCGGCCCTTAAGCTCCTCGGGTTACCCTGACCGCTGCCCCCGTATTCCGCGGCGTCGCTATTTAGTAGCTCCTTCCAGAAGCCGCCGCGCGGCACGCCCACCCGGTATCCGGGGTGGGCGGTCGGGGTGAAGTTGGCCATAACGAGCAAGATGTCGTCGCTCGATTTGCCCCGGCGCACAAAAGTAATAACGCTCTGCAGGGCGTCGCTGGCGTCAATCCACTCGAAGCCCTGCGGGTCGCAGTCTAATTCGTAGAGAGCCGGCTCCGTCCGGTAGAGCCGGTTGAGGGCCTTTACCCACCTCTGAACCTCGGCGTGCCGCTGGTATTCGAGGAAGTGCCAGTCCGGGCTGCCCTCATGGTCCCACTCCCGCCACTGGCCGAGCTCGGCCCCCATGAAGAGCAGCTTCTTCCCGGGCTGGCTATACATATACCCCAGAAGCAGCCTCAGGTTGGCGAACTTCTGCCAGTCGTCACCGGGCATCTTGCCGATGAGCGAACCCTTACCGTGAACCACCTCGTCGTGGGAGAGGGGCAGGACGAAGTTCTCGTGGAAGGCATAGAGCATACGGAAGGTGAGGCTGTTGTGGTGGTACTTCCGGTAGACCGGGTCGTGGGACATATACTGCAGGGTATCATGCATCCAGCCCATGTCCCACTTCAGGCCGAACCCCAGACCGCCCAGATAGGTCGGCCGCGACACCATGGGCCAGGCGGTCGATTCCTCGGCGATGGTCTGCACGTCGGGATAGCTCCCGTAGACCGCCTCGTTGAGCCGGCGCAGGAAGGCGATGGCCTCCAGGTTCTCCCGGCCGCCGTACTTGTTGGGAATCCACTCCCCGTCCTTCCGCGAGTAGTCCAGGTAGAGCATGGAGGCGACGGCATCCACGCGCAGGCCGTCGGCGTGATACTTATCCAGCCAGAAGAGAGCGCTGCTGATAAGGAAGCTCTGTACTTCAGCCCTCCCGTAGTTGAAGATGTAGCTCTTCCAGTCGGGGTGAAAGCCCTTCCTGGGGTCGGCGTGCTCGTAGAGGTGAGTGCCGTCGAAGAGCCCCAGGCCGTGCTCGTCGCTGGGGAAGTGCGAGGGCACCCAGTCGAGAATGACGCCGATACCGTGCTCATGCAGGCAGTTAATAAGGTACATAAAGTCCTGGGGGCTGCCGTAGCGGCTGGTGGGGGCGAAGTAGCCGGTGGTCTGATAGCCCCAGGAGCCGAAGAAGGGGTGCTCCATAACCGGGAGAAACTCGACATGGGTAAACCCCATCTCCCGGACATAATCGGTAAGCTGAGTTGCCAGCTCTCGGTAGTTGAGTGAGCGGTTGCCCTCTTTGGTCAGCCTTTTCCACGAGCCCGGATGCACTTCGTAGATGGCTATAGGCTTATCAAGGGCGTTACTCTCCCGGCGCTTTGCCAGCCACTCCTGGTCATGCCACTCATACTCCAGATCCCAGACGACGGACGCCGTCTTGGGCGATATCTCGTTATAGATAGCCAGGGGGTCGGCCTTCTCTTTGACGGAGCCTCTATACTGGGATGTAATGCGATATTTATACAGGGCGCCCTTAGCTACCCCGGGAATAAAGCCCTCCCAGATTCCCGACTGACCCCGCGGCTGCAGGGGGTGAGCCGCCCCGTCCCAGCCGTTAAAGTCGCCGACGACGGAGACCTTCCTGGCATCGGGGGCCCACACGGCGAAATAGATCCCCGGCCGACCGTTAACCGTCAGAGGGTGAGCCCCCAGCTTCTGATAGATGCGGTAGTCGGTGCCCTCGTTGAAGAGGTAGAGGTCATCTTCCGTGAGCAGGGTCGCTTCCGGCAGTTTTACCGGAGCCCTCCCCTTCGGCCTAGTGTTCCGGTCTGATTCGGGGCGTCCCTTTTTCTTTACCATCACCGATACTGCCTCCGCCTGCGGAGTTCGTTCACCGATAGCAGTGTATCAATTACCTGAGGCAACTGGCAAAACTGCTCGAAGGGGTAGCGGGCTCTGCGCCGCCAGTTGGGGTATTCCTCCCCGGTGGTTGGCACGTTCTGCGGCTGCGTCTCCAGCCAGAGGTCTTCCAGACTGGCGAGGACTATCTGAGCCCGGCTGGCTGCCAGGAACGAGAGACATGCCCTGAGCACGGCCTGAGTATCAGCCCCCGGTTCGTGGAGCCAGCCATGCTCCCGTAAAAAGGTGAGCAGGGCCTCCTTCATACTCTGGAGCCCGGCCGTCTCGGCTACGGTCGCCGCGCTGTCCAGGAGGCCGAGCCGCTGCCGCTCTCCGATGTCCCGTCCTTGCCACAGGGCGGCGAAGGGCGGCATATCGTGGGTGTTAAGACTGGCTACCGCCCTGGCAGGAACCGGGTGGAGACTCCGGTCGGAGGCAAGCTCATAATGCACCACGTACATGCGGTGCAGCCCGTGTCTCGCCATGGCCGGTCTCACATATGACGGCACCGTGCCCAGGTCTTCGCCGACGATAATCGCCCGGTGGCGGCGGGCCTCAAGGGCCAGTATCGCGTAGAGCTCATCAGCCCGGTAGCGCACATAGACCCCTTGACTAGCCTCCATGCCGCTCGGAATAAAGAAAAGCCGGTGCAGGCCCATGGCATGGTCGATGCGCAGAATGCCGGCGTGCTCCAGGTGGTGGCGCAGGCAGCCGGTTACGTAGCGGTAGCCCTGCTCCCGGACTCCCTCCGGGTGCAGCGGGGGGAACCTCCAGTTCTGCCCCTTAGTAAAAACGGCGTCCGGGGGCGCCCCGGCCGAGGTGTCCCGGGCGAAGGTCTCGGGCTCCCGCCACACGTCGTAACCGTCGGGGTGGGCACCCAGCGGCAGGTCGAGGTAGAGCTTGAGCCCCCTATCCCTGATGCCCCGGGAGACATTTCTCATCTGCTCGCGGGCCAGCCACTGCACGTAGAGGTGATAACGCCGGCTCTCCTCGTGGTAATCGGTATCCCTGAGGACGCCGTCGCAGAGCGGCTGCGGCCAGGAGCGCCACGAGATACCCTGCTTCTCACCGGCCGCTCGGAAACGGGCGTATTCCCCGGCCAGCGGGTCGGTAACGGCAAAGCGCCTAAGCTCATCGAGGCGAGAGGACGGCCCGGCGAAGAGGCAGCGGCAGAGCTCCTCCAACAGGCGCCGCTTTAAGCCCATCTCACGGCGGTAGTCCACCAGGGGCAGGCGGCGCAGGGCCTTAATCTCCCTCTGAAATGAGGACGAAGCCAAAAGGGCCCGCGCCGGGGCGCAACTCTCAAGCTCGGGTATCCTGTCCATATCCAGGAAAAACTCGTTCCACAGCCGGCGGCTGACGGGAAGGTAGGGGCTCGGGTCCGAGGTCTCCTCAAGGAAGGTAGCCAGCAGGGGCAGAGTAGCCACTACCCCGCCCCCCATACCGCCAAGCCACCCGGCCAGGGCCTCCAGGTCCGAGAAGCCGCCCCCGCCCCACATGTCATCCCGGCGTAGGGCGTACAGGGGGAGAAAGCCCCCCCACATCCGGTCGCTGTCTCTGGCGGCGGGGAGGTAGGCCTTTACGGGTGCGGAAACAATCAGGGTCTGAGCGCGCTTTCCCCCCAGCGACACGGTGAGCCGGTGATACCCCCGGGGCAGCCCGGTCGGCAGACGTAACTGCCGGGCCAGATAGCGTGCCCCCTCTATCTCCACGTGCTCGACTAAGGGCAGGTCGGCTCCCCCAAATTGCCAGTTCTTCTCCTCCCCGGTCTCCAGCTCCAGGTGACAATTCAAAGGCGCTTCGCTAAGACCAGCCGGAAGCCGGAGATTCACCAGCGGCGTAGCGCCGTCCCAGGCGATAGCCACCGGCTCCGATAGCTGCTGCCATAGCGCCTGGCGCCGCTGCCGCCAGGCCGGAGGTACATCCTGGAGACCTGCCATCGGTGCCCCCAGCGAGCGCAGCACCGCCACCAGGGACTCCGCTGACGCCTGTCTGCGGCGGTGATTAACGTCGTAGTAGGCCGTCTGAATACCGTAAAGGCGGGCCAGACGGTGGAGAAGGCGGGGGCCGGAGGTAAGGCTCATTCTTCAGCCTTCTTCTTTGCCTCCGGGGTGGCTGGCTCCTCCTCTGTCTTTAGCACCTGCAGTATGCCCTGAAGCGGTAACGCCACCCAGTCCGGCCGGTTGTTCAGCTCGTAGTTTACTTCGTAGACAGCCTTGTCAAGCAGGTAGGCGTCCAGAATAGTCCTCATTTCCTCCGGGGTCCGGGGTAGTACAGGGGTCTTCGCCATTATCTCCAGGTACGATTTCAGGAATACCGCCGAGACCCAGCGGTACCAGGCCTGCGCCCAGCCCTGGAGAACCGGTAAGTCCTCGGTGCGGAAACCGGTGGCTACCCGTCGGTGCAGGGCGGCATAGGCGGCGTAGTGGAAGGAGCGTATCATGCCGGCCACATCCCGGAGCGGCGAGCGTTTGATTCTGCGCTCGCCCAGGTGCCGGGCCGGCTCGCCCTCAAAATCGACGATGACAAAGTCGTTACCGGTGTGCAGTACCTGCCCCAGGTGATAGTCGCCGTGGCACCGGATGCGCATCCCGCTTATCTTTCGCCGGGTAATCTCCTGGAAACGTCCGGTAATCGCCTTCTCCAGCTCGATGACACCCTGGGCGTCCGCCTTTACCTCGTCGGGGAGACGGCTCATATTCTGCGTAAGGAGCTGCAGGACATGCACCGCGGAACCCCTCATGCTGTGGTAGAGAGACTGCTGATAGGCAATCGAGAACGGCTCGGGGACGAAGTTCTGGTCGTCCACCGCCGAAGCCAGCGTCAGGTGGAGCTCGGCGGTACGCTGCCCGAGAAGCTGTACCGAGACCAGATAGGGCCCGATGGTGTCGGCGATTATCGAGGGTATCTCCTCCCCGGTAATATCCAGTAGCGACCCCGCCGGCACGGGCGCGGCCACGCCGGGACGGGCCAGGACCGCCTCGAAGTAACGCCCCAGCGAGTCCTGGGTATACTGCCAGGCATCCCCCTCACTGTGAACATAGCCGTGAAGGATGCCCAGGGTCAGCGGCTCCCGCCAGCGGGCGCGGTACTCGATGGCGCCGGCAACCGGGGGTACGTTGGCGAAGGGCTCTACCTCGGTAAGGAAGCGCCCGATTTCGAACTCGGGGCTTATCCCTTCCTCCAGACGGCGGAAGAGCTTGAGCTTCAGCCTGTCGCCGTACACCACCGAGGTGTTGGTCTGCTCGCCCTTCAGCAGCCGGGACTCGTATGGTTCTCCCGGTGACCCGTAGATTCTGCGGAACACCTTCCGGGTGCGGTAAGCGACGACCTCCCCCTTTTCGCCCTTGAAGCGGCGGCGCCGGGCCATCAGATTAAGCAGGGCGCTGCGAAAATCAGGGCTTACCAGGGCGTCGTAGATGATGCCCTTCTCATTGCCGTCCTTCTCTTTAAGCTTGAGATGAGCGATAACGGCCTGAGGCAGTTCATCGACGATCCGGCCCGCCTCTTCCCCCCAGGCTAGGGTAACCGGAACCAGGTAGCTCTCCGGCTCCCCTTCGGAGTAGTCTATTCTGATTAATATGAGATGGGCCGCAACGCTGTCATAGGGCAAGGCGATAACGTCCTCTATCTCCGCCGAGCGGATGTAGCGCGCCTTGCCGCCGAACCAGCGGCGCTGCCTGATATAGCCCAGCAGGGCGGCCTCCAAGGCCGGCTTCTTCCCCCGCCGGTAGAGGTCTTTCCCCTCCCGGGTAGCACTGAGGGTCGGGGCGATGACCTCCGCTGTCGGGGTGCCTAGCTCGATCGGCCCCGCCGCCCTGGTCTCCAGGGAGAACCAGTGAAAGGCATACGGGCTGAGGGTGACCGGGTACGGCGCCTCTCCGATTACA
>CAZXVG010000005.1:16058-20744 GCA_964644205.1 uncultured Dehalococcoidales bacterium
ATCTCCACCGGCACCCGGTCGCTGAACTCGCCGAGACTGAGAGCGGTATACTGAGCCTGGCGGGAGAGGTTAGCCACCACCAGAATGGTCTCGTCCTGGTAGTGGCGTAGAAAGGCGAGGACCTTCCGGTTATCCGGTTGCAGGAACTCAAGGCTGCCCCGGCCGAGGGCCTTAAAGCCCTTTCTCAGGGCGATAAGGCGCTTCATCCACCAGAGCAGGGAGTCGGGGTTGTTCTGCTGAGCCTCGACATTAACTGCCTCATAGTGGTACTCAGGGTCGATATTGATCGGCAGGTAGAGGCGCTGAGGGTTGGTGCGGGAAAAACCGGCGTTCCGGTCGGCGCTCCACTGCATCGGGGTGCGCACCCCGTCCCGGTCGCCCAGGTAAAAGTTATCACCCATGCCAATCTCATCGCCGTAGTAGATTATCGGGGTTCCGGGTAGAGAGAAAAGGAGCCCGTTCATCAGCTCGATTTTCTTGCGGTCGTTATTGAGCAGCGGGGCCAGGCGGCGGCGGATGCCGAGGTTGATTCGAGCCTGGGTATCGTAGGCATAGACCCGGTACATGTAGTCCCGCTCTTCGTCGGTAACCATCTCCAGGGTAAGCTCGTCGTGGTTACGCAGGAAAAGGGCCCACTGGCAATTGTCCGGGATGGACGGCGTGTTCTTTAAGATGTCAATAATCGGGAAACGGTCTTCCATACGGATGGCCATGAACATACGGGGCATAAGGGGAAAGTGATAGGCCATGTGGCACTCGTCCCCCTGGCCGAAGTAGGCCACCGCATCCTCGGACCACTGGTTCGCCTCGGCGAGCAGCATACGGCTTCGGTACTTCTGGTCTATCTCGCGGCGCAGCTCCTTGAGGAAGTTATGTGTCTCCGGCAGGTTCTCGCAGTTGGTACCCTCTCGCTCGTAGAGGTAGGGCACGGCATCCATGCGCAGCCCGGAGACCCCCATGTCCAGCCAGAAGTCAATCACCTTTAGCATGGCCTGCCAGACGGCGGGGCTATCGTAGTTTAAGTCGGGCTGGTGCGAGTAGAAGCGGTGCCAGTAGTAGGCCCCGGCCACCGGGTCCCAGGTCCAGTTGGACGACTCGAAGTCCTTGAAGATGATGCGGGCATCTTTATACTTATTCCAGGTATCGCTCCAGACGTAGAAATTCCGCCTCAGGCTATCCGGTTTCGCCCGCCGTGCCCGCTGGAACCAGGGGTGCTGGTCTGAGGTGTGGTTCAGGATAAGCTCGTTGATTATGCGCAGGCCCCGGTAGTCGGCCTCTCTGATAAGGGTTCTGAAATCACGAACCGTCCCGTAACCGGCGTGGATGCCGGTGTAGTCGGCAACATCATAGCCGTCGTCCTTGAAGGGGGAGGGGTAGAAGGGGAGCAGCCAGATGGCGGTAACCCCCAGGTCGTGAAGGTAGTCCAGCTTCTCGGTAAGCCCCGGGAAGTCGCCGACGCCGTCGCCGTTACTGTCATAGAAGGCCCGCACGTGAAGCTCGTAGATGATGGCGTCCTTGTACCACAGGGGGTCGGCATCCCGCCAAAAGTACCTTTTGTCAATAGCTTCCACGATATTACCCCGCCGTGTTTGTATTATATATTACGGTAACCGCGTCTCTTTGTCAGCCCCGGCTCTACCCGGAGGATGTGGGCCGGCACCTTCTGGGGGCTAAGCTCCACATAGTTCCTGGAGCCGCGCCACTGATAGGCGGTATCGGTAAGCAGGTCGCGCACCCGATAGGGCTGCTCGGCCTTAAGCCCCAGCTCCTCAAGACCTAGCTCCACCCAGCCCGATTGCTGGTACCGGTAGTCCAGGTTCACCACCACCAGTATCACACTGGAGCGGTCTTCGCTGCGCTTGCTGTAACAGACGAGCTGCTCGTTATCCACCGGGTGGAAACAGAGGCTCAGGTTGCCCTGGAGCGCCGGGTTCTCCCGGCGTATGCGGTTCACCCGGGCGATGAGGTCTTTCAGGCTGTCCGGCCTCGCGATATCCCAGTGCTTTATCTCGTACTTTTCCGAGTCCAGGTACTCTTCGCTCACGGCGTCCTTGCGCCGGTTCTCGCCGAGCTCGAAGGCCGGGCCGTAAATCCCGTAGCTGGCACCAAGGGTGGCCGCCAGTATCAGGCGTATCATGAAGGCCGGCCGCCCCCCGTCCCGCAGGTAGTCGCTGAGGATGTCCGGGGTATTAGGCCACAGATTGGGACGGAAGAACTCAGCGGCCTCGGTCTTGGTTAGCTCGGTGAAGTACTGCTCTAGCTCCCACTTGGCGTTACGCCAGGTGAAATAGGTGTAGGACTGGCTGAAGCCCAGCTTGGCCAGACGGTACATTATCTTGGGCCGGGTAAAGGCCTCGGCCAGGAAGAGCACCTCGGGGCGCTCCCTTTTGACCTCGCCGGTCAGCCATTCCCAGAAGGCAAAGGGCTTGGTATGAGGGTTATCCACCCGGAAGATACGGACCCCCTGCTCTATCCAGAAGAGAACGACGCTCCTTAGCTCCTCCCAGAGCTCCGGCCAGTGCTCGGTCTGGAAATCAAGCGGGTAGATGTCCTGGTACTTCTTGGGCGGGTTCTCCGCGTACTGCACGGTGCCGTCGGGGCGCCAGCGAAACCACTCCGGGTGCTCACTGACGTAGGGGTGGTCGGGGGAGCACTGAAAGGCAAGGTCGAGGGCGATTTCTATGCCGTACTCCTTAGCTTTCGAGATTAGCCCGCGGAAGTCCGCCAAAGTCCCCAGCTCGGGGTGTACCGCCTTGTGCCCGCCCTCCGCCGAGCCGATGGCCCAGGGTGTTCCCGGGTCACCTGGTTTGGCGGTAGCGGTATTATTCTTCCCCTTGCGACTGGTAAGCCCGATGGGGTGGATGGGCGGGAAATAGAGCACGTCGAAGCCCATCTCCGAGATATAGGGAAGCCATGCTTCGCAGTCGCTAAAGGTGCCGTGGCGTCCGGCCTCGGCGGCGCAGGAGCGGGGGAACATCTCGTACCAGGTGCTGAAACGCGCCTCTTCCCGGTCAACCACCACGGTAAGCTCACGGGGATAGCTAACGGCGAAGCGCCGGTCGGGGTAGCGGCCCATGGTCGCCATCAGCCGCTTGCTCAGTAACAGCCTCTTTTTGACGGAAGGCGACAGCCGTTCCGAACGCAGGTCGGCCGCCCATTTCTGCATACCGGCGGCATGGCGCTTCACGGCAATCCGGCTGGCCTCCTCGATGAGCCGGGCCCCGATGATAAAGTCCACGGAAACGTCCTGCCTTGCCTTGACCTTCTTCAGCATGTCCCGCCGCCAGGTCTCGAACCGGTCAACCCAGGCGGTGAGGGTATACCGGTACCGCCCCGGTTCGGTAACCACAAAGGAGCCGCGCCAGCGGTCGTTAACCAGAAGCTCCATGGGGACGCTAGCCCAGCTCGGTTCGTCTTCCTTATGATACAGTAATAAAGAAGAGAGCACGTCATGGCCGTCGGCGAAGATATCGGCCTCGACGACCACCCGGTCGCCGGCTATCCTTTTGACGGGGAAGCGGCCGCCGTCGATTTCGGGGGTCACCCCCTCGATAACCACGCGTGTTCTGCTCTCTTTGCGCTCCATCAGTCTAAGTCATCTTATCCTTTGCTCAGCCCTCAGCCGGTGTGAGACATATTATACTCCAATCGTCTTCGGTTGGTAAGTCGCTAACCTGGCACCAATATTGTGAAGACGTTTAGTCCGAAAGAGCTGGCATACCGATGTTCGTGCAGTGGTAACAAGTTTTCATAGCTAAATTGTCGGCAAAACGGGGCGTCCGGTGATATAAATCAGGCATCTTTTGTTATTTAAATGATGGTTAGTAGAGCCAGATAATTCTCAGCTTTAGCCCCTATGAGGGAGGCCGTTCCGCTATTTCACCCCCCTTCGTACCGTGCCGGCGGCTCAGTCCTGGCAGAAGTACTATTGACAGAGGTGATATAATATGTATAGTAGGTTATAAAGGGGGTGATGCTATGGTATGAGCCCGGAGGGACGCCTTTTCGGGGGTGTCCTGAAGGGGAAGGCCGGGAAACGGCATTTGGGAAATTGGGAAACAACCTTATTCTCCAAGGCAGTGAGGGAGCCAAGGTTCCGTTTCGTGTATTTGGGGAATAAGCAACATCCTAAGGAGGCTAAAAAGGTCGATGAATAAAAGAATAGCTAAAATATTAGGCGTAGGCCTCTCCGTGGGCATGGTCTTTGCGCTGGTCGGGGTCATCTTTGCGGCTCCGGCGGCGGCCGGCATGACGAAGTGGACTACGGTTAATACCCCCGATTGGGGAGATTTCGTCATCTTCCCCGGTAACGACATCATTGACTACGATATCGGGCCAGATGGCGATACCATCTTCGCGGTTGTCGACGTGGGCTGTGTTCTCGGTATTGACGGCAGGCCGGTCACCTCGTTCGCCCTGATGAAGTCGAGCGATGGCGGCGTGACCTGGAGCGACATCACTCCCAACGTCACCGGCGCGACTTCGCTGCCCGCTACCGGCTTTACCGACCTGAACCTGGTGTCGGTATCCCAGGACGACGAGGACTGGGTGGCTGTGCTGGGCACGGGCGCCACAGGCTTCTGGGTGGTCGCTTCCCAGGACGGCGGCTCCAACTTCACCTATGCCGGTCTGGTGCAGGACCCCTCTACCACTTCTACCCTGATAAAGGCCTTCGACATGGACGTG
>CAZXVG010000006.1:0-17505 GCA_964644205.1 uncultured Dehalococcoidales bacterium
TCTAATCTTGAGGTTCATCCTCTCCGAGCGGGCATCGACACTGACTCGTACTCGCTCTTCCTTGAGCTCGGCCTCCAGGCGGCGGGCATAGTCCAGATGCCGGTCAGCCACCGGTATGATTATCACCTGAAGCGGCGCCAGCCACACCGGGAAGGCCCCCCCGTAGTGCTCCAGAAGCGAGGCCAGAAAGCGCTCCATGCTACCCAGCACGGTACGGTGTACCATGGCCACCAGATGCTCCTTACCGTCCTGCCCGATGTAGGTAACGTTAAAGCGCTGGGGCAGGTTAAAATCAACCTGGATGGTAGGCCCCTGCCAACCCCGGCCCAGGGCGTCCTCAACCTTGATGTCAATCTTGGGGCCGTAGAAGACACCCTCCCCGGGGTCTATGTCATAGTCTACCTCCAGCCGGGCCAGAGCCTGCTTCAGAATCCCGGTAGCCTGCTCCCAGACATCCAGGCTGCCAGCGTACTTCTCGGGGCGGGTAGAGAGAAACACCTGGTAGCTGGTAAAACCGAAGCTATTCATCATAAAGCGGGCTAAATCCAGGACACCGACCACCTCGTCCTCAAGCTGGTCGAAAGAGCAGAAGATATGGGCGTCGTCCTGGGTGAACCCCCTCACCCGGGCGAGCCCGAACATGACCCCGGAACGCTCGTAACGATAGACGGTGCCCAGCTCGGCATAGCGCAGGGGCAGTTCCTGATAGCTGCGCAGTCGGCTCTTATAAATCAGGATATGGCCCGGGCAGTTCATCGGTTTAATAATGTACTGCTGCCCCTCGACATCCATCGGGCTGTACAGGTAATCACGATACATCTCCCAGTGACCGCTGGTCTGCCACAGGTCAATTTTGGCCAGATGCGGGGTGTAGACGATGTCGTAGCCGCGCTTAATATGCTCTTCCTTCCAGAAGTCCTCAATGACGCGGCGCACCACCGCCCCCCTGGGGTGCCACAGAACTAGGCCGGGGCCGGCTTCCTCGCTGATGCTGAACAAATCAAGCTCGCGACCCAGCTTCCGGTGGTCGCGCCGGGCGGCCTCCTCTAGCCGGCTCAGGTGCTCGGCGAGGGCCTCTTCAGTGTCGAAAGCAACCCCGTAGATACGCTGCAGCATGGGCCGCCGCTCGTCGCCCCGCCAGTAAGCCCCGGCCACGCTGAGGAGCTTGAAGGCCTTTATTTCCCCGCTGGAGCCCACATGGGGTCCGCGGCACAAATCAACGAAGTCGCCCTGCTGGTACAGGGAGACTACCTCGCCGGGGAGCTCGCTAATCAGCTCCAGCTTGTAAGGCTGGGCGGCGAAGATTTGCCGCGCCTCTTCCTTAGGCACCTCCCGACGGAGAAACGGCTTATCGGCGGCGATTATCTCCCGCATCTTGGCCTCAATTACGGGCAGGTCGTCCGGGGTCAGCGAGCGGGGCAGCTCGAAGTCATAGTAGAAGCCGTCCTTAATGGCCGGGCCAATGCCGAACCTGGCGTCGGGGAAGATAGCCTGAACCGCCTCCGCCATGACGTGGGCCGCCGAGTGCCTCAGAACCTCCAGATTTTGATTATCGCCTGTCTTCGTTTGCTTTCCCTCGTTGAGAACCATTACTAAAAGACCATGTCAAACAAAAACCTCCCACCCCCCTTTGGGGAAGAGAGGTTCCACCTCGTCCTAGACTAAGACCCCCACCTTAATGAAACTACAGATGTAATAAACAACCACTCTATATATTTTTAGAGATTATCAAGTTATATTATATCAGCTAGGAGAGGTAAGCGCAATAACCGCCGACTACTCCGGCGAAGCCCCCTTACCCCGTTTCAGCCCTTTACCCACGCTGAACGCCCGAGCGATAACCTCTCCCAAGGCCCGGTAGTGACCCTCCGGGGTCGTCGCGTAGAGAAATGGCCTCATCTTGGTAACGTCCGGTTTACCATCGGTAAGACAGCTCTCTACGACATGGGTCTCCTCAATCCGGCCGATGACCAGCGCATGACTCCCTAGATTTAAGATTTGCACCACGCGGCACCCCAGATTGAGCGGGCACTGCTCGATGAGCGGTGCGTTCTCAAGCTTACCGTAGAACACCTTAAAGCCACAGACCTCTACCTTATCGGCCCGGGCCCCGCTCTCAAGCCCGCAGTAGTCCGTCTCCCGCACCATGTCACCGCCCGGGACGTTAACCGAAAAGGCAAGATTCTGCCGGATACCCTTAAGGGTGTGGCGGCTGTGCCGGATAGCCAGCGAAAGCATCGGGGGGTCGCCGTTAGCGATGCCGCCCCAGGCAACGGTCATGAAGTTTGCCCGGCCAGCGACGTTAGACCCCACCAGAAGAGCGGGCATGGGATAGAGCCAGGTCTGAGGACCCATAAGTACTTTAGCCATAGTAATTCCTCCTGCAACGCTTCTAACCGACCCCGCGAGAAGCCCTTATAAAACCGGCTGTGCCAAGATTTTATCCCTGGTCTACTACGGATGGCAAGAAATAAGGCATTCCGAATGGTATGAGGCCCGGCGCAGGGCAGCCCCGCTAGGAGCGGGCCGGGGCGCCCGCGTTCTGGTAGTCCTCGGCCTCGGTAAGCCTTAGCCGGGCCAGGCCGTCCTCGAAGTTGAACCTGCCCCCACTCAAGAAAGGCCAGCGATCCCTGTCTTTCGAGCCGGAGGTGTGATTCAGCGTCCGAAAAACCGGGATAAGCCCGGCGATTTCGCTCTGGATATCGGACACCGTCCCGTAATCCATGGGGTAGCCTAAGGCCGCCGACAGCGCCGAGATAACCTCCCAGCTCTCCTTCCCGGCCGGGGGCGGCAGGGCGCGGTTCAGGCGTTGTATGCGACGTTCGCAGTTGGTGTAGCTCCCCTGACTCTCCACAAAGCCGGCGCCGGGCAGGACTACGTCAGGGTAGGGCGGCTTTTCTGGGAATGCGGTGGTCATAAGCACCGAGAAGACGGGGGCTTCAAAGATGGCACTACCTATCTCGCCGCTGGCCCCGTCGCCCAGAGCCAGCAGCCCTTGGATTCTACCCACCTCGATATCGTGGACAATACCGACCGCATCCCTTCCCGGCTCGCCGGGTATCGGCTGCCCCCAGGCCGCCTCGAACCCCTGCCTCGCGGTATCGCTGGAGATAGGCTGCTGTCCCGGCAGGTGAGCCGGGCCCACCCCCATGTCGAGGAGCCCCTGGGCATTACCGGCGCCGTACAGCGCCACGATGCCGGCCCCGCTCCGCCCGATGTTGCCGGTGACCAGCGCCAGGTCGGAGAGAAGGGTAAGCTCGGCCGGGGTGACGGTATCGGCGTTTACGATGATGACCGGCCTCTCGGCCCGGATGTAGAGGTGGATGGCCTCGATAATCCTGGCCGGTTTCAGCCAGAGCCGACCGGCAATACTCTCCAGGGGGTACTTCTTCATCTCCCGGGCCAGGTTGGCAAAGCCGGTGGTCCGGGTGCGGATAAAGTCGCTATCGACCAGACCGTAAGCGATAATGTAATTGAGTATGGCACGCAGTATGCCCGGGCTGGTGCGGGGATTAACCTTCAGGGTGATATCAACCAGGGGGTCCATGCGGCTCGCCCGGGGGCTCAGGTTAATCAGCCGGCTCCCCTTGGCTACTGCCTCCCTCACCTTGAGGGCGATAACGGGGTAGTCCTCAGCTAGGTCGCAGTCGAAGATGAAGACGAGGTCGCTATTCACGATATCATCATAGGAGGCAGTGGAAGCGCTAGCGCCGAGGATGCGGCCCAGCTCTTCGCCCGTGGCCGGGACGCCGAGACTGCCGATATTATTGGTGCCCAGAGCCAGCCGCGCCAGCTTCTGAGATAGATAAGCCTCTTCGTTGGTAAGCACGGGCGAGACCAGTACCGCTAGGTCCTGACCGCCCGCCCCGTCCCGGAGCCGGCTCAGGCCCTCGCCCGCCAGGGCCAATGCCTCTTCCCAGCTTACCTCCACCAGGCCGCCGTCCCGCTTAACCAGGGGGGCTTTGAGCCGCTTTATCTTATGGAGGGAAACCGGCTTGAAGGCGCCCTTGTGGCACAGGTTGCCGCCGCATACCGGGCTAGCGAGCGGCGAGGTAACCTTGACTATCTTATCCCCGACTACTCCCAGCTCCAGGTTACAGCCGATGCCGCAGTAGGGGCAGACACTGGCCACGGTCTCCGGCTGCCAGGGGCCCGGCTGGGGCAGATTAACCTTGGCCACGAGCGCGCCGGTGGGACAGGTCGAGACGCACTGGCTGCAGGAGACGCAGTTCGTCTCACACAGCGGCATACTGAGCGCCGGCTCAATCCTGGTGCCGAAGCCCCGGTTGGTAAAGCCCAGGGCGCCGATGCCCATGACCTCGTCGCAGATTCTGACACAGCGACCGCACAGAATACACTTGTTGGGGTCGCGCAGGATGTGGGGGTGCTCGTTCTCGTGTATGGGCAGGTGCCGCCTGTAACCGGCGTAGCGGGTATCGTCCACCTGGTACTCGGTGGCCAGCTTACGCAGCTTACAGTCAAACACGTCCTGACAGCCGCAGGCAAGACAGCGCTCCGCCTCCCTGCGGGCCGTCTCTTCGCTAAGCCCGAGCTCAATCTCGGTAAAGCCCTGCTTCCGCTCCTCAGGCTCAAGGACGGACATCTTCGCCCGCGGGACGCGCTCCACCGACTCGTAGTCGCTGAGGTCAATCTCCCCGAGCTCGCCCTTGCTGCAGTTATAGGGCTTCGCCTCCGCGAACACCGGTTCGCCGTTCAGGTAGCGATTCATGGCCGCCGCCGCCCGCCTACCGGCGCCGATGGCCTCCACCGCCGTGGCCGGCCCGGAAGCACAGTCGCCACCGGCAAAGACCCCGGCTACCGAGGTCCCCATGGTCTCATCATTTATCTTTATGTAGCTGCGCCGGTTAAGCTCTATCTGGCCATCCCGGTCAAGGCTGGCCTTATCCAGCGTCTGACCAATAGCCATGATGACGCTGTCCACCTCGATGGTGAACTCGGAACCGGCGACCGGCTCCGGCCGGCGCCGTCCCGAGCTATCCGGCTCTCCCAGAGCCATCCGGGTACACTCCATAGCCTCGACCCGGCCGTTCCGGCCCTGAATACGCACCGGGGCGGTCAGGAACTGGATGCCGATGCCCTCCTCCTCCGCCTGAGCTACCTCCTCATCATGCGCCGGCATCTCTTCCCGGGAACGGCGGTAGACAATGGAAACATCCCGGCTCCCCAGACGCAGGGCACTCCGGGCGGCGTCTATGGCGGTATTGCCCCCGCCGATGACGGCCACCCTGTCCCCCAGCTTGACCTCTTTTTTCCGGGCCACGTCATAAAGGAAGCCAATCCCGGAGACGACCCCCGGAATGTCTTCTCCTTCAATCTTCATACGCTGGTCTGACCAGGCGCCGATGGCTAGGAAGATGGCCTCGTAACCCACCGCTTTCAGGCTCTCCAGGGTGAAGTCCTTACCCAGCGAGACCTTAAGGCGAACGTCCTGGCAGAGGTGGGTGATGGTGGCTATCTCCCGGTCCAGGATTGCTTTAGGCAAGCGGTACTCGGGGATACCGTACCTCAGCATCCCCCCCAGCTTGGGTCTGGCATCGAAGATGGTCACTTCGTGCCCTTCCCGGGCCAGATAATAGGCGGCGCTCAGCCCGGCGGGGCCGCCGCCGACCACGGCCACTTTGCGCCCGGTCTTTGCTTTGGGCAGGGGGATATAAGGCTCGGCGCTCTCGATATCATAATCGGCCACGAAGCGCTTCAGCATGTTGATGGCTATCGGCTCGTCAACCAGGTTACGGCGGCACTTGGCCTCGCAGAAACGGGGGCAGACCCGCCCACAGACCAGGGGCAGAGGGTTAGTCTCCTTAATCAGCTTCAGCGCCTCCCGGTACTGGCCATCGGCGATAAGGGCCAGATAGCCCTGAATGTCGATACCGGCAGGGCAGGCACGCGTGCAGGGAGCCAGGCAGTCTCCGTAGTGGTCAGAGAGGAGTAACTCCAGCGCCATGCGGCGCATATCGGTGATAACCTCGCTCCTGGTCTTCACCGCCATGCCCTCGGTCACCGGGGTGGTGCAGGCCGGCATCGGCCCGCGCGCCCCCTCCACCTCGACGAGGCACAAACGGCAGGCGGCTGTCGGCTTCAGCCGGGGGTCGTGGCACAGGGTAGGGACTTCTATCCCCTGCTGCTCGGCAGCCTCCAGGATGGTAGCCCCGGCGTCTACCTTAGCCTTCTTCCCGTCAAGGGTAAAGGAAACCTTAGCCATTTTCCTCCTCAGCGAACCGAGACTGCATCGAGGCGACACACATTGCGACACAGTCCACAGCGAATACACTTCTCCTGGTCGATAACGTAGGGCCGCTTTTTCTCCCCGGTGATGGCCCCGGTAGGACAGTACTTGGCGCACAGTCCGCAGCCGGGACACTTCTCGGGGATAATCTCATAGGTAATCAGGGCGGGACACTTCTTGGCCCGACACTTCTTTTCCGTAATATGCTCTTCGTACTCGTCACGGAAGTACTTGATGGTGGTCAGCACCGGGTTGGGCGCCGTCTGACCCAGACCGCACAGCGAAGCCCGCTTCACATTCTGGGCCAGCTCCTCAAGGACGGCGATGTCCTCTTCCCGGCCGTTACCTTCGGCAATCCGCTTCAGGATTTCCTCCATGCGCAGGGTTCCGATGCGGCAGAAGGTGCACTTACCGCAGGACTCGTCCTGGGTGAAATTGAGGAAGAACTTGGCGATGTCAATCATGCAGCTAGCCTCATCCATAACGATGAGACCCCCCGAGCCCATGATGGCTCCGGTCTTGGTCACCGAGTCATAGTCCACCGGGGTGTCGGCGAGACGGGCCGGAATAACCCCACCCGACGGGCCTCCAATCTGAATAGCCTTAAACTCAAGGCCGCTCGAGGTGCCGCCCCCGATATCGAAGACCACCTCCCTCAGGGTGATGCCCATGGGCACCTCAATCAGCCCCCCGCGGGCCACCTTGCCCGCCAGGGCGAAGACCTTGGTTCCCTTGCTCTTCTCCGTGCCGTAGGCGCTGTAGGCCTCGGCCCCGTGGTGGATAATCCAGGCGACGTTGGCCAGCGTCTCCACATTATTGATGGTGGTGGGCTTGCCCCACAAGCCCGACTGGGCGGGGAAGGGAGGCCGAAAGCGGGGCATCCCCCGCCGCCCCTCGATGGACATGAGGAGCGCCGTCTCCTCACCGCAGACAAAGGCCCCCGCCCCCTGCCTAATCTTAATGTCAAAGTCGAAATCATAGCCCCGGACGCTGTCCCCGATAAACCCGGCTTCCCGGGCCTCGGCCAGGGCTATCTCCAGGCGCCGGATGGCCAGGGGGTACTCCGCCCGTACGTAGATATAGCCTTCCGAGGCGCCCACCGCGTAGCCGGCCAGCAGCATCCCCTCGATGACGCTGTGGGGGTCGCTCTCCAGGACGCTTCTATCCATGAAGGCTCCGGGGTCGCCCTCATCGGCGTTGCACACGATGTACTTCTGCCGGCCCGGGGACTTCCGGGCGAAGCCCCATTTTACGCCGGTGGGAAAGCCAGCACCACCCCGTCCCCTCAGGCCGGCCCTGGTTATCTCGTCGATTACGTCCTGGGGAGACATACTGCTTAGTGCCTTCTCCAGCGCCTGATAGCCGTCGCTAGCCAGGTAGTCGGCGATGTCTTCCGGGTCAATCAGGCCGCAGTTTCGGAGCACAATCCGCTTCTGCTTGGCCAGCAGGCCGCTTGTCTCCTCATCCGGGATAGCCCACTCGGTAACGGGCTTACCCTGAGAGAGGTGCTCGCTTACAATGCGCGGCACCTGGTCGGGGGTGACCTTCCCGTAGAAGGTGCTTTCATTCCGGGGGGAGACAACCTCCACCAGCACCTCGTTATAGCACATACCGAGACAGCCGGTCTGCTTCAGCCGGACATCCAGGACGGCTTCGCCGAGTTGGGCCTTAAAGGCGTCGTAGACCTTTCTCCCGCCGGCGGCGATCCCGCAGGAGGCGAGCCCAACCCTTACCAGCCAGCTTCCATTCTTCTTTCCTGGCATAGATAGCTCCTCTTTGTTCGATGGCAGTACTAGGCAACCGAGGCCGATGCCTCGGCACGGCGCATCTCGGTAATTACCTTGCTCACCGACTCCGGGGTAAGCCGCCCGTGAGTCTCGTCGTTAATCATGATACACGGCGCCAGGCTGCAGCAGCCGAGGCAGGCGACCCGCTCCACGGTAAACAGACCGTCGGCGCTGGTCTCCCCCTCCCGGGCGCCGGTAGCCTGAGACAGCGCTTCCGCCACCATCTCAGCCCCGCCCAGATGACAGGCCGTGCCGTGACAGACCTTGACCAGGTTCTTACCCAGCGGCTCAAGCCGGAACTGAGCGTAGAAGGTAACGATGCCGTATATCTCGCTGGCCGGGATATTGAGGTGCTCGGCGACGCGCTGGATGGCTACCGGCGGCACATGACCGTAGGTCTCCTGAATCTCCTGCAGCACCGGGATTACCGCCCCGGGCTCCACATTGTGCTTGTGGACGATGTCATCAATGGAAAGCTCCGGCGCTCCGGTGACCGCGGTTTCGCTAACCATAACTAACTCCCTTCCCCGATAGTGCCGTGGCTACTAGGCATTGGTGGTAGTCTGGACGCCACTGCGGGACAAAGCCTTGAGCAGCTCCTGCTTGGAAGCCCGGTGGCGCTCGAACATGCTGACGATGCGCAGTATCTCCAGGTTCTTAACCCAGTCCTTGGCCCGGATTTTATCGGCGATTGCTTCCACCGTCACCGGAGCGTCTACCATAATCACCATGTCCTTAGACCCGATAACCGGGTCCACGAAATCCACGCCCGGCATCTCCTCCATCTGCCTCAGGGTGGTGATGAAATCCTGCTGCTCCATGTCATCGGCGACCTCAACCAGCAGATAAGCTCTGACTCCCATGTCTCCCCTCCTTCACACTGTGCTTCTCTCTAAGTTTAGATGTCTTCGGGCGGTGACCACATCCGTGTGATGACTAGTTTTCTCCTGAGGAAAACCACAGAGAAAAACACGGTTTCCTCAGTGATTCCCCCAGGACGCCGGGGCTTAACCCCGCACCCGCTTGAGGAAAGGCGCCGGATGGTCTAAAATCTAGGTAACACAGGAGATACCAATGCCAAAGATTACCATCCTCCTTGCCGAGGACCACGTGGTGGTACGGGAGAGCATCCGCCAGCTACTGGAGCGCGAGGCCGGCTTTGAGGTCATCGGCGAAGCGAGCGACGGCCAGGAAGCGGTAGCCATGGCCCGCCGGCTGAAGCCCGACGTGGTTATCATGGACATATCCATGCCCAACCTGAACGGCATCGACGCCACCAGGCAGATTAAGGCGCTCCACCCCCAGGCGGCGATACTGATACTCACCGCCTACGACTACGAGCAGTATATCTTCCCGCTGCTGGAGGCCGGTGCCGCCGGCTACCTGCTCAAGGATGTCGGCAGCCGTGAGCTTATCGAGGCTATCCAGACCGTGCACCGGGGAGAAGCCGTGCTCCACCCCGCCGTGGCCCGCAAGATAATGGAGCGGTTGCGGCAACCCAAGACCGAGCCGGCCGGGGAGCGCGCCTCGGACCTGCTCACCAAACGGGAGACCATCATTCTCAAGATGGCGGCCAAGGGACTGAGCAATACCGAAATCGGCCGGGAGCTCCACCTCAGTGTACGCACCATCGAGAGCCACCTGGGGAGCATCTTCAACAAGCTGGGGGTAGGTTCCCGCACCGAGGCGGTAATAAAGGCGATGAAAAAGGGCTGGTTCACCCTGGAAGAACTGGGCTGACCCTTAGCTATCGCCCTGGAGTTGAGTTCGCTAGATGGCGCAGCGAGATACGGTATTAAGGACGGTTCGCGATTATCGCTTCTGGCTGGTGGTGGCCCTGTTCGTCATCGGAGTGATTCTCCACTACCCGCAGCAGATGCCCCTGGTCGGCATAGAGGCCCCATCTTCACTCCTGGGGCTGACCCGGCACACCATAGAACGGGTCTATCTGCTCGTCCCCATTATCTACGCCAGCTTTGTCTTCGGACTTAAAGGCGGCATCGGCAGCCTGGCCGCCGCCCTGGCCATCATGCTACCCCGGGCCATTCTGCTCTCCTCCAACCCGAACGAAGCCGTGGCCGAGAGCATCGGCGTCATTGCCATCGGCACCGTAGTGACCCTGCTCTTCCACATGCGCCGCCGGGAGCAGGAGCGCATCCGGCTAAGCGACGCCCTGCTCAAGGTCGAGGAGGAGAAATGGCGCAGCTCCTTTAACGCCCTGGAAGACGTCATGCTGATTATCGACAGGGACTACAACATCGAAGACATAAACGACAGCGGCCTGGCGCTCTTAGGTAAAACCCGCGACCAGGTAGTCGGTAAGAAGTGTTACCAGATACTGCGCGGCACGAAGTGCCCCCAGGAAGAATGCCCCTGCCGCAAGACACTGGAGACCAAGCAGGTAGGCTCCCTCGACCACTACGAACCGCGTTTCGGCCGCTACTTCTCCATCAAGAGCTCCCCGATATTCGACGAAAACGGCGAGATAGTAAAGTTCGTCGATTTGATGCGCGATATCACCGAGCTCAAGCGAGCCGAGGAGCTCTTGGCCAAGATTATCGACGGCTCCCCAATCTCCATCTTTGTCATCGATAGAGACCACCGTGTTACCCACTGGAACACGGCCCTCGAAGCCCTCAGCCGGCTGAAAAGGGAGGAGATGGTGGGCTCCAGCGAGCAGTGGCGCGCCTTCTACGTCGAGAAGAGGCCGGTTCTCGCCGACCTGATAGTCGATGGCGCTTCAGCCGACGAAATCGAGCGCTACTACCAGGGCAAGTGCCGGAAGTCCCCCCTCATCGGCGGCGCCTACGAGGTCGAAGACTTCTACCCGGCCCTGGGCAGTAACGGGAGGTGGCTCCACTTCACCGCCAGCCCCATCAGAAACCTGAGCGGGGAGATAATAGCCTCCATAGAGACACTGCAAGACGTTACGGAGCGGAAAAGGGTCGAGGGGGCCCTCCAGGAATCGGAGCAAAGCTACCGGGAGCTGTTCGAGGTCGCCCTGGACGCCATCTGGGTCAACGACACCAGGGGCAATATTCTGAAGGCCAACAAGGCCACGGAAAAGCTCACCGGCCTCAGCGGGGAGGAACTGGCCCGGAGCAATATCAAGACCTTCCTCGGGGAAGACGGCCTGCGCCTGGCCAAGGATATCAGCCGCCGCTTTCTGAAAGACGAGACTCTGACCCAGCCCTACGAACAGCACCTCACCCGCAGGGACGGAACAGAGGCCACGGTCATGCTGACCACCAGCCCCATCTTAAGCGACGGTCGGCTGGTAGCCTTCCAGAACATTGCCCGCGACATCAGCGAGCAGAAGCGGCTGCAGGAGAACCTGCGCTTCTATCTCCAGGAGATTACCCGCGCCCAGGAAGAAGAGCGGCGGCGCATCGCTCGGGAGCTTCACGACAGCACGGTGCAGACCCTCATCGCCCTCCTCCACCAGCTGGAGAACCTGCTCGGCGACAAGGCGGCCCTGCCGGTAAGGGAGGCCAAGGCCCTGTGGGGCTTCTATGAGGCAATCAGAGACGTGGTGCGCGAGGTACGCCGCTTCAGCCGCGACCTGAGACCGTCCATCCTCGACGACCTGGGCCTGCTGCCGGCCCTGGAGTGGCTCACCGGAGAGCTGACCAAGGAATATGGGGTGGAAACCAGCCTTAAGGTAACCGGCAGCGAGTGCCGTTTCTCCCCGGAAGCGGAGCTGGTGCTCTTCCGCATTGTCCAGGAGGCGCTCCGGAACATAGCCAAGCACTCTCAGGCCAGCAAGGCCGAGGTCAAGGTCGAGTTCGATAAGCACCGGGTGCGGGCTACCATCAGCGACGACGGCATCGGCTTCGAGCTCCCCCAGAGCCTGGGAGACCTGGTGCAGACCGGCAAACTCGGCCTGGCAGGCATGCAGGAACGGGTTCAGCTGCTCGGCGGCAGCCTGATGCTAAAGCCCAAGGTGGGCAGGGGAACGACCGTAGTGGCCGATGTTCCCATCTAACTATCAGCCGTCTTCCCGGCCACGATAATGGTGAAACCCCCGTCGGGGGAAAAGCCCGGCCGTGGCGACTCCATACGCTCGACCCGACCGGGCTCCTGAAAGAGCGTGGAGGTAACCCTCTCGACGCTAAAGCCCGCCCCTTCCAGAAGCCGGGTGACCTCGGCATAGCTACAGAAGGTGGCGTGCTTATAGTAACGGTGTCCCCGTACTTTCTTTTCCTGATACAACCTGCCCCAGGGGCTGTCACTCAAGACCAGACCCAGCACCACCTTACCCCCGGGCGCTAGAACACGGTGGGCCTCCCGCAGAGCATCAAGCCGGGAAGCCACGAAGCAGAAGGTGACCACCAGGAAGAGGGCTCCAAAAACCCGCTCCGCAAACGGCAGCCGCTCCGCCGTACCCAGCACTACGGCGACGCCCCTCTCCCGGGCCATCTCGGCGACCCTGAGGGAAGGGTCCAGTCCCACCTCTATACCGAGAGCCCGGGCGAAGCGGCCGCTGCCCACCCCCACCTCAAGCCAGGGCCTGGGGAGAGCGGGTAAGATATACTTAAAGGCCCTCACCTCGATATCGAAGACAGCCTTCCCGGCACCCTCAAACCAGGCGTCGTAGTCGGCGGCCACAGCATCAAACAGCCGGGCACAGCTACCACCGGCCTTTTCTTCGTTCATCCCGAGACCAGCTTAGAACAGCGGGGAAGGGACTGTCAATCCCGGCGCTACTACCCATCAGGGGGTACGCCCCCAGCCCACCCCCGCTTTCGTATAGCCCGGCCTGTTACTATCGGGCGATTGACTTTTGTCTCCACTACGCTACACTTAACCTGAGAAATAGGGGGAGAAGCGGTATGGGAAAGAACGGGGCCAAGGACGCTAGCTTCGTCGAACTGGCGGGATGGGAAATCAAAAAGGTTAAGGACGGCCTTGATGAGAACCAGGTAGCCTCTCTCATCAACGAACTCATCAGCCAGCGCGACCAGCTCAGCCAGCGCACGGAGCATTTTGCCTCGCTTACCAGACTGGCCGAGCGGACGGTTACCGAAGCCGACAGGCTGGCCGAGGAGATGAAGACAGAGGCCGTGGAGCAGGCCAAAACCGAGACCGCCAAGCTCATGGCCGAAGCCGAAGCCTGGGCCCGGCAGATAGAGGACGAGACCAAAAGGATTCGACTCGAGCTGGCGAGCTCCGTTCAGGGGCTATTTAGCCAGCTCCTCTCCGGGCTGGAGGACCTCACGCAGCAGATAAAGGCCCTGCAGGCGGAATCCGAACAAAAGATCACCGGGTCTCTGGATAAAGACCGGCCGGCGGCGGAGACAGGTAGCACCCCGGCCGAATCCGAGCCAGCACCGACCGTAAGCGAGAAGGACACCGAGGAAAAATCGGAAGCGGCACCCGCCACCCCGAACCGGGAAAGCAACGAACTCTTTAACCCGGAGCTGGAACTGGAAATCATGCCCCCTCTGGACATCATGAAAATAATGGAAATCGTGAGCTACCTTGACAATCTGCCGGAGATTGAGAACACCGAGCTTATACCCAACACCGAGCGCCCCTCAATCATCGTCTCGCTACGTAAGCCCGTAAACCTGATTGGCCTCCTGAGCACCACCCCGGAAATAGACCACCTGGAAGAAGACGCCACGGAAACGGCTGACCCTAGCAAGCCGAAAAGGATTCAGGTAAGCCTCTCCCCACAACCCTCACCCCAGGAAGCCACCAAAGAAGGATAAGCACCGCGGCTAACGCTGATACCGGCCGCTGAGTCGACCCTGAGCCAGGATGTGCCCCTGCACAGCACCAAGAACCTGGCCCTTGCTTGCCCCCGCCTCTAGCTCCAGAGAGCTATCCAGCGCGTAGACCGTGAACTGATACCGATGCGGGCGTCCCGGCGGCGGACAGGGTCCGCCGTAACCAACCCGGCCGAAGTCGTTACGGCCCTGTAAGGCCCCGCCGGGGAGCTGGGCCTGAGCCGGCACCGCCCCGGGAAGCCCGGGGCTATCCACCGCTATGTTGAATATCACCCAGTGGCTGAACACCCCGACGGGGGCATCCGGGTCATCCATAATGAGCACTAGAGACCTAGTCCCGGCCGGGACTCCACTCCAGGCAACCGGCGGCGATACGTCCTCCCCCTGGCAGGTATAGCGGGCGGGTATCATGTCCCCCTCCCCAAATACCGAGCTTGATACCGATAACGCCATTTCTGCCTCCTTCGACGTGGCTACCTCCGCCACATCACTATTTCTATCGTAGTTCCGACACGCCCCGCCGTCAACCCCGGCTAAAACGGCACCCCTAACTTGACAGCCGGTCAGCCGCGGCTTTACCATAGCCTCGGTAGCTAACACGGGAGATACCGCTGAAGATATCGGACAGCATGAATATCATTGTTTCCGGCTCGCTGGCCTACGACCGCATCATGACCTTCCCCGGAAAGTTCTCCGACCACATCCTGCCCGGGAAGCTCCACGTCCTCAATGTCTCCTTCACCGTTGACGGCATGGTGGAAAAGCTCGGCGGCACCGCCGGCAACATCGCCTACGCCCTCTCCCTGCTGGAGGAAAAGCCGATAGTCCTGGCAACCGTAGGCCAGGACTACCAGAGATACTTCGAGTGGCTAAGACAAAACGGGATTGCCCGCGACGGCATCAAGGTCATCGAGGATGAGTTCACCGCCTCCGCCTATATCACCACCGACCGCTCCGATAATCAGATTACCAGCTTTAACCCCGGGGCCATGAAATACCCTTCTAGCTTCGATTTCGACCGGCGGCCGCCCGGAGAAAGCCTGGCCATTATCGCCGCCGGTAACCTGGAAGACATGATGACCTATTCCCTCGCCTGCCGGGAGCGGGGCATCGACTGCATCTTCGACCCGGGGCAGTCTCTACCCATGTGGTCCCGAGAAGACCTCGTCCGATGTATCACCGGCGCTAGGCTACTGATTTCCAACGACTACGAACTGGAGCTCATCATGAGCAGCACCGGCCTGGACCGGGAAAGGCTGCTCCAGCGGACCGGAATAATAATCACCACCCTGGGGGAGATGGGCTCCCGGGTGGTAACCGCGGACGGGGAGCTCACTATCCCGGCCGCCAGACCCAGGACAGTCGCCGACCCCACCGGCGCCGGCGACGCCTACCGGGCGGGCTTAATCAAGGGCCTGGTTCAGGGTAAGGGCATCAGGGAGTGCGCCCTGATGGCGAGCGTCTGTGCCTCCTTCGCCGTGGAGAGCTACGGCACCCAGGAATACCGCTTCAGCCCCGACGAATTCAGGGAAAGGCTGGATACGTCCTCCTGCCGCGACTAGAAACAGCCCCCCGCGTCAGGAGACCCGATAAAGACAGCCCTCAGTATTACTGGCCCGCCTACGGCGGCATCACCTGTCAAAGGCAGAAGCTGGATGCTTCGCCGGTTAAGGGGGTAGGCCGGATTTAGCAACCGCCAGCGTTATGTCAAGTATTCCCTGCCGAGATAGAAGCGTCCGACGATGGACACCCCAAGGCGCAATATGATAATCTGGGTGAGGAGTATCCCGTGACGAGCAAGACTGACTGGCAGGTAACGGCAACCACCATCTACTGCGATGCGGTGGATGATGAGGTAACCGTGCTGGTATATAAGGACTGGTCGACGAGGTGTAGCGGTTACACCAAGTACCGGGAGCCGGCTAAGGCGACGGCGGCTCAGCTCAGGAAGAAGGGTAAACGGCTGGGGCACAAGCTGGGGTGTGAAGGGCTGGAATGCCACCGCGTAACCCAGTACAAGGAGAAGCTGGCTCGCGAGGAATCCGAGAAGGGGCGCCTTAAGCCGGCCAGCCGATAAAAGTTGGGAGAGCCGAAGTTGCCCGAGCTAGGAAGCAAGGCCGCCAAGATAAGTATTGAGAACCTCTCCCTATCCTTCGGCGGCGTCAAGGCGCTCAGCGAGGTCAGCTTCGACGTAAACGACGGTGAAATCCTGGCCATTATCGGGCCCAACGGCGCCGGTAAGACCTGCGTTCTAAACTGCATCAACGGCTTCTACAAACCGCAGCAGGGCGAGGTCTACTTCGAGGGACAGAGGCTCACCCGCATCCGACCCGACAAGGCAGCCCGTCTGGGGCTGGCCAGAACCTTCCAGAACATCGAGCTATTCACGGGACTGAGCACCCTGGACAATATCATGGCCGCCCGGCATGTAACCATGAAGCAGAACTTCCTGAGCAGCGCCCTCTACTTCGGCTCGGCACAGAGGGAGGAAATCAGGCACCGGAAGACGGTCGAGGACATCATCGATTTCCTGGAGATAGCCTCGATTCGAAAGCAGGTGGTGGGCACCCTTCCCTACGGGCTGCGTAAGCGCGTCGAGCTGGGGCGTGCCCTGGCCCTGGAGCCAAAGGTCTTACTCCTCGACGAGCCCATGGCCGGCATGAACCTGGAAGAGAAGGAAGACATCGCCCGCTTTATCATCGACATCTTCGAGGGGCAGGGAGACACCTACCCCGAGACACCGGTGCTCCGGGACGGCGTCAGCTGCATCGTCCTTGTCGAGCACGACATGGGGGTGGTCATGGACCTGGCCGACCGGATTATCGTCCTCGATTTCGGACGCAAGATAGCCGAGGGCACGCCGGAGGAGGTTAGAAGCAACCCCGACGTCATCTCCGCCTACCTGGGGCAGCCGGGTTAAGGGGCCTACCGGTAACAGTTACAGCCAGCGCTTGCGTCTCTTGTAGTGTTTCACCTCGCGGTAGCTCCGGCGCGTCCCCGCAGAAGACAGCCCCATATAGAACTCCCTCACGTCCTCGTTATGCTTGAGAAAGTCGGCACTGCCGTCAAGGACGATGCGCCCGTTCTCCATGACGTAGCCGTAGTCGGCGATACCTAGGGCAACCCTGACATTCTGCTCCACGAGGAGCACTGAGGTCTCATGCTCCCGGCTGAAGCGCCGGATAATGTCGTAGATTTCCTCGACCAGCATGGGTGCCAGACCCAGCGACGGCTCGTCCAGCATGAGGAGCTGGGGGCTGGCCATCATCGCCCGGCCGACCACCAGCATCTGCTGCTCGCCGCCGGAGAGATAGCCGGCGGTATTACGCCGTAGCTCCTTAAGGCGCGGGAAATACTGGTAGACCATGGCCAGGTCGTCTTTGACGGCGGCGCGGTCCCGGCGCTGGTAGGCCCCGACCATCAGGTTCTCCTCGGTGTTCAGGTGCTCGAAAACACGGCGCCCCTCCAGCGCCTGAATGATACCCAGCTTACCCACCTCTTCGGCGTTCTGGTTGGTAATGTTCTGCCCGCGCCACTCGATACTGCCCCCGGTTACCTCCCCTTCCTCGCTGCGGAGCAGCCCCGATATCGCCTTAAGCGTGGTGCTCTTACCAGCGCCATTGGCTCCCAGCAGAGCCACAATCTGCCCGTCATCGACGCGCAGAGAGACACCATGCAGCACCCGTATCACATTGAGGTAGCTCACCTCAACGTTACTCAGTTTAAGCATAACGATTTC
>CAZXVG010000007.1:0-13816 GCA_964644205.1 uncultured Dehalococcoidales bacterium
CCGGAGGTGGCCCGGATATTGATGCCCTGCGCCGGGTAGACTACCATCGGCGCCAGGTGCCACCGGCCGTGGCGCTCCCGGAGCAGGCCCTGCCCGGCCAGTTCTTCCCTTTCCCGCTTGAAGCTGGCGCCGAAGAAGCCCTGGTCGCCCTCGGTCAGCGGTAGCTCCCAGGCGGCGCACAGAAGGTGGGCTCTCAGTATGTAGGGGTTAGCCGGGTTTACCAGGGCGTTCTCCACGGTCTTCCCGAAGAAGTAGTCGGGGTGGCGCATGAAGTACTGGTCTAAGGGGCTATCCCGGGCGACGAGGAAGCTCAGCGAGCGGCCCCGGCCCCGCCCGCTGCGCCCGGCCTGCTGCCAGGCGCTGGCGATGCTGCCCGGGTAGCCGGTGAGCACGGTGGCTTCCAGGTCGCCGATGTCGATGCCCAGCTCCAGGGCGCTGGTGGTAACCACCCCCCAAAGCTGGCCGCTGAAGAGCGCCTGCTCTATCTGGCGGCGGTCCTGAGGCAGATAGCCGGCTCGGTATGGCATTATCCTTGAGTCGAGGCCGGGGCTGTCCCGGGTAAGCCTGTCCCTGGCGTAAACGTAGATGAGCTCGGTCAGCCGGCGGCTGGGGGCGAAGGTCAGGCTGCGGATGCCCTGGCTCACCAGCTCCGCAAAGAGGCTGGCGGCTTCGCTGTTGGCGCTGTGGCGGGTGCTTTTAGCGGCGTCGCTGAGCGGTGGGTTCCAGAGGACGAAGTCCTTCTCGCCCCGGGGCGCGCCGTCGCTAGAGACTACGGTGAAGGGCGCCCCCACCAGGCTTTCGGCGTGCTCGGCGGGGTTGGCTACCGTGGCCGAGCAGCAGATGAAGCGGGGGCTTGAGCCGTGGTAGCGGCACAGGCGGCGCAGGCGGCGCAGCACGTCGGCCACGTGAGAGCCGAAGACGCCCCGGTAGGCGTGGGCTTCGTCGATGACCACGTACCTCAGGTGGCGCAGCAGCCTCGACCATGACTGGTGATTGGGCAGGATGCCCAGGTGGAGCATGTCGGGGTTGGTGAGTATTATCCGGGCCCGTTTTCTAATCTCGGCCCGCTCGGCCTGAGGGGTGTCGCCGTCGAAGGTGGCCAGCTCCTCCGGCTTGAGCAGGGTGGGGCAGGCGAGCTCCGCAAGGTTACGCAGCTGGTCCTGGGCCAGCGCCTTGGTCGGGAAGAGGTAGAGGGCGCGGCTTAGGCGCTCGCCGAGGACTGCCTCCAGGACGGGGATGTTGTAGCACAGGGTCTTACCGCTGGCGCTCGAGGTGGCCACCATCACGTTCCGGCCCGCCCGGACCTGGTTTACGGCCTCCGCCTGGTGGGTGTAGAGGGGGAGCAGGCCGGCTTCATTAAGCGAGCCCTCCAGGGCGTCGGATAGGGGTCTCGCCAGCTCGGCGTAGGTAGGGGGACGGGCGGGGATGTGCTCGACGTGGGTAATCTGTCCCTGGTAGCTTACCTGAGAGGTAAGATAACCCAGGAAGGCTTCGGTATCCATATTCTAAATCCCTGATTAGGGTCGTTTTGCTGTCTAGAAGACAGACAGGATTTCAATCTCGTAGTCCACCAGCTCCGCTTCGAAGCGGCTGCGGGCGACGAAGTCCACCACCTTGGACAGTACCTCGTTGGCGTGGCGTTTACTGTTGCTCACGCAGGAGACGCCGATGGTCGCCAGCTGCCACAGGTCGTGGTCGCTGACCTCGGCTACGGAGACCCGGAACTGGTTCCCCACCCGGCTGGTGATGGACTTCACTACCTGTCTCTTCCCCTTGAGGGACAGGTTTTCCGGCAGGCGGAGGGTTATCCGGCATACTCCCACGTTCATGTATTAGGCTCCCCGGCGTAGTTCGGCCCGCCTTGAGGGTTTGCTGACCACCTACTCTTCCCCGAATTCGACGACCATACCCCCGGGCTCGGTGGCGAAGTAGCACCAGCGCTTCCCCTGGAAGAGGCCGCCGGCCACCATCTTAAACCCCCGCGCCTTCATTCGGGCCACCATCTCGTCATAGTTCGGGAGGCTGAAGGCGATGTGGTGTACCCCCTCCCCTTTGGTCTCCACAAAGTCGCGCCAGAGCCCCTCCCCCTCGACCTGCTGCATGACCTCTAGGGTCATTGACCCCAGCTGGGCGTGGGCGATTTTGAGCCGGAAGGGCTTACCTACCATTAGGTCTTTCTGGCTCGGGGCGTATTCAAAAGACTGCCAGGGCCCCAGCCCCCAGAGCGCCGCTAGGAACTCGATGGTCTTATCCAGGTCTTTAACCACCATGCCGATGTGACTGGGGGGTAGTAGGGCCGCCGCGTCTTTCTGCGTGGACATATCACTACCTCCTTCGTGTCTCTAGCCCTGTTCGCCGGTGCCCTGTGGGTGCTTACGGGGCGGAGAAGCGGCGCCAGGGGCAATAATGACTTCGCCTCCACTATAATCAAGATGGTTTTCAAAGTCAATGCGCAAGGCCGCCGCTCTGCGAACTGGTTTTCCGTTTGTCGCCGGTTAATTTACAGCTACGCCGGCCCTGTGCTATAATCTCGTATAATTCAGGTAAGGGGGAATAGGGTTTGGACAAGGGGAAAAAGGAAGAAGTCATAAGTGAGTTTCGGCTCCGCGAGGGGGACACCGGTTCCGCTGAGGTTCAGGTGGCGCTGCTTACGGAGCGGATAAACCAGCTGACCGGGCACATGGCGGCCAACCGCCACGACTACCATACGCAGCGCGGCCTGCTCAAGCTGGTGGGGCGGCGCCGCCGGCTGCTGGCTTATCTCAGCCGCCAGGATACGGAGCGGTACCGCCAGTTAATTAGCCGGCTCGGGCTGCGTAAGTGAGGTTTAGGAGAGAATTTTAATGAGTCATCTTTTTGAGTGTGAGGTGGGGGGGAGAAAGCTTACCGTGGAGACGGGTAAGCTTGCCGGCCAGGCCGAGGGGGCGGTCACCGTCCGCTACGGGGACACCGTGGTTCTGGTTACGGTCTGTGTTAGCGACGAACCGCGCGAGGGCGTGGACTTCCTGCCGCTGACCATTGATTACGAGGAAAGGCTGTATGCCGCCGGTAAGATTCCCGGCGGCTTCATCAGGCGCGAGGGGCGTCCCAGCCAGGAGGCTATCCTGGCCTGCCGGCTCACCGACCGCCCGCTGCGCCCCCTGCTGCCCAAGGAGTGGCGGCGGGATATCCAGGTTATCGTTACCGTGCTTTCCGCCGACCAGGAGAATGACCCCGATATTCTGGCGGTCATCGGCGGCTCGGCGGTATTGTCGATGTCGGAGGTGCCCTTTTCCGGCCCGGTGGGTGCGGTTCGGGTGGGCTATCTCGGAGGCGAGCTGGTCTTGAACCCGACCCTGGCCCAGCTTGAGGATAGCCAGCTTGACCTGGTGGTGGTCAGTACCGGGGAGGCGGTGGTCATGGTCGAGGCCGGGGCCAACGAGGTCTCCGAGGACGTTGTCCTGCGGGCGATAAGGTTCGGTCACCAGGCCAACCAGGCGTTAATCGACCTTCAGGAGCAGCTAGTTAAGGCCTGCGGCAAGCCCAAGACGAAGATGCCCACGGCGGAAATTGACCCGGGGCTTGAGACTCAGGTATCTGAAGTGCTGGGCGACAGGCTCAGCCAGGCCCTTGGTGAAACGGATAAACCGAAGCGGGAGGAGTTGCTCGGCGCCCTGAAGAAGGAGCTCCTGGAGCGCCTGGGGGACTCGTTCCCGGAGAAGGATATCGTCTCTGTCCTTGAGGCCAGAAAGAAGGCTGAGGTCAGGGCCAACATACTGGAGAAAGGGCGGCGGGTAAGCGGCCGCCGTTTCGACGAGGTTCGTCACATAAGCTGCGAGCTCGAGCTCCTGCCGCGGACTCACGGCTCCGGTCTCTTTACCCGGGAGCACACCCAAGTGCTGACCATTACCACCCTGGGTTCGACCAGGATGGAGCAGCAGCTCGACGGCCTCGGTATTGAGGAGACCAAGCGTTTTATTCACCACTACAACTTCACGCCCTTCTCCAGCGGTGAGGTAAAGCGTATCGGCACGCCCGGGCGTCGTGAAATCGGACACGGGGCCCTGGCGGAACGGGCTATCCTGCCGGTGCTGCCCAAGCACGACGACTTTCCCTATACCATCCGCCTGGTATCGGAGGTCTTGAGCTCCAGCGGGAGCACCTCGATGGCCAGCGTCTGTGCCTCGAGCCTGTCCCTGATGGACGCCGGGGTGCCCATAACCAGGGCCGTGGCCGGGGTGGCCATGGGGCTGATTACTGGTGAGCGGGGTAACTACGCTATCCTGACCGATATCGAGGGCATCGAGGATGCCTGCGGCGACATGGATTTCAAGGTTGCCGGCACCTCCGAGGGCATTACCGCCCTGCAGATGGACATCAAGCTCAAGGGCATCGGTTTTGATATCGTGGAGCAGGCGCTTTCCCAGGCCCGCCAGGCCCGCCTTCACATCCTGGATATCATGCGTAGTACCATTGCCGCCAGCCGCACCGAGATTAGCCGCTACGCCCCTAGAATCTACCGGATACAGGTTAACCCGGACAAAATCGGCACCGTCATCGGCCCCGGGGGGAAGACAATCAGGGGGATTACGGAGGCAACCAAGGCCACCATTGACATCGAGAACGACGGCACGGTGCTCATCGGCTCGCCTGACGAGCAGTCGGCGCGCCGGGCTATCGAGATAATCGAGAACCTGACCCGGGAGGTCGAGGTCGGCGAGATATATACCGGCAAGGTGACCCGCCTCATGGACTTCGGCGCCTTCGTCGAGGTCCTCCCCGGCAAGGAGGGCCTGGTTCACATCAGTGAGCTGGCCGACTACCGGGTGGCCCGTGTCGAGGATGAGGTCAAGGTGGGTGACGAGGTTACGGTGAAGGTGGTGGAGATTGACCGCATGGGCCGGATAAACCTGTCGCGCCGGGCGGTGCTTGACGACTCGCCCCGGAAGCCCGGAGGCGGGGAAAGGGACCGGGCGGTCTCGGGGCATAAGCCCTCGGGGTATAAACCCAGAAAGCCGGGCGGCTTTCACCGCGACCGGGGCCCCGACAAGCGTCCTTCGGGTAAGAGATACTAAGAGGTACTGGCTATGGAGCCGATTAGGGTAGCCGTTCATGGTGCCTTGGGCAGAATGGGGAGAGAGGTTATAAGCGCTCTCTCGCGCGAGCCGGCTACGGAGCTGGTGGGGGCGGTAGATATCGCGGCCGGGGAGGGCAGTCTTCCTAAGCCCGACGGCTCCGGTAGTGTGCCCCTTTCCCCGGATCTGGAGAGCATACTTAAGGGTTGCCGGCCGGACGTGCTGGTGGACTTTACCATTGCTCGGGCCGCCATGCCTACGGCGCGTCTCGCGGCCGCCAGGGGTGTTAACCTGGTTATCGGCACCACCGGGCTTAGCGCCGATGATATTAGAGAGATTGAGAGCCTGGCGATTAGCCACCAGGTGGGGGCCGTGGTCGCCCCTAACTTTGCCCTCGGCGCCGTGTTGATGATGCACCTGGCCAAGCTGGCCGCCAAGTACCTTGACTACGCCGAGATTATCGAACTGCACCACCACCTGAAGGCCGACGCCCCCTCCGGAACGGCGCTGTCTACCGCCAGGATGATGGCCGAGGCCAGGGGTGAGCCGTTCTGTGTCCCGGAGCAGAAACAGGCCGCCGCAAGCCGGGGGGAGCTGGTCGAGGGGGTCAGCATTCACAGTGTGCGGCTGCCCGGTCTGCTGGCCCACCAGGAGGTGATTCTGGGCGGCCCGGGGCAGACCTTGAGCATCCGTCACGACACCATCAGTAGAGAATGTTTTATGCCCGGTGTTATAATGGCAGTTAAAAAAGTAGTTGGGCACAAGGGGCTGATTTACGGCCTCGACGTCTTACTCGGCTTGAAGGAGAGCAAATGAAGGAGTACCATGTCGCCATTGTCGGCGCTACCGGGCTGGTGGGGCAGGAGTTCGTTAAGACCCTGGAGCAGCGCAGCTTCCCCGTAGCCTCCCTCAAGCTCCTTGCCTCCGAGCGTTCCGTGGGTAAGAAGGTGATGTTCGGCGGCCGGGAGATTGAGGTCAAGGAGGCGACCCCGGAGTCCTTCCCGGGGGTGGATATCGCCCTCTTTTCGGCGGGCGCCGAGATTAGCCGCCACCTGTCGCCGCTCGCGGCCAAGGCGGGGGTGGTGGTTGTCGATAACAGCTCCGCGTTTAGAATGGTGCCCAACGTGCCCCTGGTGGTGCCTGAGGTTAACCCCGAGGACATCGAGTGGCACCGGGGTATTATCGCCAACCCCAACTGCTCCACGATTCAGATGGTGACCGTTCTCTACCCTCTGCACAAGGCTAACCCCATCAGGCGCATCGTGGTTGATACCTATCAGGCGGTGTCGGGGACGGGCTCGGCGGCCGTGGATGAGTTGACAATCCAGACGAGGCAGGTCCTTAACGGGCAGAATACCATTCCCCACGTTTACCCCCATCAGATAGCCTTCAATGTCCTGCCCGAGATAGACGTTTTCTGGGATAACGGCTACACCAAAGAGGAATGGAAGATGGTGGAGGAGACCAGGAAGATAATGCACGCTAACGACGTCGCCATTTCGGCGACCTGTGTCCGGGTGCCGGTCTTTACCGGGCACAGCGAGGCGGTTCACGTGGAGTTCACGCGCTCCATGTCCCCCGACGAGGCGGAGCGTATCCTGGCCGAGGCTCCCGGCGTCAAGATACTCGACGACCCGGCCATAAGCCTCTATCCCCAGCCGTGGGCGGCGGCCGGTACCGATGAGGTGTTCGTGGGGCGTATCCGCCGCGACGCCTCTCATGTTAACGGCCTGGTGATGTGGATTGTCGCCGACAATCTGCGCAAGGGGGCGGCGCTGAATGCGGTGCAGATTGCCGAGGAGATGATTAGTCGGGAATGGGTAAGTCCCAAGGAGGCGAGGAAATGAAGGAGCTGGGGCGGCTGCTGACGGCCATGGTAACCCCCTTTGACGAGAGGGGTGAGGTTGACTACGAGCAGGCGAAGAAACTGGCCCTGGCTCTCCTCAGCTCGGGGAGCGATGGAGTTGTGCTCGCCGCCACCACCGGGGAGTCCCCCACCCTGCTCAAGCAGGAGGAGGTGCGCCTCTTCTCCGAGGTAAAGTCGGCCCTGGGCGGGCGCGGCTCGCTGGTCGCCTATACCGGCAGCAACAGCACCGCCGAAGCCCTGGAGGCGACCAAAAAGGCGGAGCAGATTGGGGTTGATGCCTGTCTCCTGGTGGTTCCCTATTACAATAAGCCCTCCCAGGAGGGCCTCTATCAGCACTTCAAGACGGTTGCTGAGGCTACCAGCCTGCCCTGTATCCTGTATAACGTGCCCTCGCGCACCGTGGTCAATATGACGGCGGACACGGTGGTCCGTCTCAGCCGGATTGATAACATCATCGGCATAAAAGAGGCCAGCGGTAACCTGGCCCAGATTTCCGCTATCATCAGCGGGGCTAAAGAGGGCTTTCTGGTCTGGAGCGGTAACGACGGCGACATCCTGCCCCTGCTGGCGGTAGGCGGCTACGGGGTGATTAGCGTGGTCTCTCACCTGGTCGGGAAGCAGGTTAGGGATATGATGGAAAGCTACCTCGGCGGCAACATCGAGGCGGCGGCCCGGATTCACCGTCACCTCATGCCCCTGATTAACGCCCTGTTTATTGTCTCTAACCCGGTCCCCTTGAAGTACGCCCTCAATCAGGTCGGCTTCCGGGTGGGCGGTCCCCGCCTGCCCCTTACCGGGCCCGACGAGAAGGCGGCGGCCGCTATCCGGGAGACCCTGAAGGGATACACCATCGACCTGCCGCTGTAAGAGGGTGGCATAAGCCGCCCCGGGCCGTGATTTTTCGGCTAATGCCTCTAGTTTCAGCGTGCCGTCCGGGGAAACCTGCCCGAAACTTATAGAATAGGCGCTTTGTGGATGGTCTGCTCTCTTCTGGCGCCCACCGAGATGATGCTCACCGGGCAGGAAGCGATTTCCTCCAACCGGGCCACGTACTGCTTGGCTTGAGCCGGCAGCTTCTCGTAGTCCCTGATGTCGCTGGTGGGGGACTGCCATCCCCTTAGCTCCTCGTAGACGGGCTGGCACCCCTCGAGGGTGGTGATGCTCCCCGGGAAGTGGCTAATCGTCTTCCCGCCGGCCTTATAGCCGACGCATATCTTGAGGCTCGCTAGCTCGTCGAGCACGTCGAGGCGGGTAAGAGCCAGGTTGGTCAGTCCGTTTATCCGGCTGCTGAAGCGGGCGGCTACGCCGTCGAACCAGCCGCAGCGCCGGGGCCGGCCGGTGGTGGTGCCGTATTCGTGGGCCCGCTCCCGAATCATGTCACCGGTGGCGTTATTTAGCTCCGTGGGCATGGGGCCGCCGCCCACCCGGGTGCAGTAGGCCTTAAAGATACCCAGGACGCGGTCAATCCGGGTCGGGCCTAGCCCCGTACCCAGGCAGCCACCCCCCGCCAGCGGGGAGGAGGAGGTGGTGTAGGGGTAGGTGCCGAAGTCGGGGTCGAGCAGCGCCCCCTGGGCACCCTCCAGGATAACCAGCTTACCGCTGTCCAGGGCTTCGGCGAGTAAGACGTCCGTCTCCCGAACCAGGGGCGCCAGGCGCTCTCCGTAGCGGCAGTACTGCTGGTATATCTCGTCCAGTGACAGCGGTTCGACCTGGTACACCCTGGTCAGGATGGCGTTCTTAACTTCCAGAATCGGGCGCAGACGCTCCAGAAAGGCCTCTTTGTCGAGGATGTCGCCCACCCTGATGCCTAATCTGGCGGTCTTATCGGCGAAGGCAGGGCCGATGCCCTTACGCGTGGTGCCGATGGCCTTCCCGCCGCGCTGCTCTTCTTCCAGACCGTCGAGCCGGGTGTGATAGGGCATAATCAGGTGGGCCCGGTCACTCACAAAGAGGTTACCAGTACTAACGCCCTTTTGCTTGAGATGGTCTATCTCGCCGAGCAGTACCGCCGGGTTAACGACCACGCCGTTACCGATAACGCAGGTGACCCCGGGATAGAAGATACCGGAGGGGACGAGGTGCAGCCCGAACTCGCCGTAGTGGTTAACGATGGTGTGCCCCGCGTTATCACCGCCGGAAAAACGCACCACCACCCCGGCCTTTTCCGCCAGGAGGTCGACCACCTTACCCTTGCCCTCGTCTCCCCATTGGGCTCCGATAACTGCAATAACTGGCATTTTATCTCCTCTTGGTTTCCTCCATAATTTATAGCATAACTGGCCCCGCCCATAAAGGCGGCTTTAGCCTGATGCCGGGGGCTGTTTTCTGGTCTGCTTGAGCACGTAGCGCAGCCTCTGCCCGGCGGTAACGAAGCTCAGGACGGCGATGATGGCCAGCACCGTAACCAGGGCAAAATCGACGCGGCTGGCGAGCAGTCCCACGGCCAGGGTGACCACCCGTTCCGGCCGGGTGAAAAGACCTATCTTACACTCCAGGCCGATGGCTTCGGCCTTGGCCCTGATGTAGCTCACCAGGGGCGACCCCATTAGCGCCAGCGAGGTAAACAGGATGCCCAGAAACGGCGGGTCGGCAAAGAATAGCAGGTAGTATACCGCCACCGCAAGTAGCAGCACCGCCTCGGAAACACGGTCGAGCGTTGAGTCAAGGACGGCGCCGGAGCGGGTGACCTGTTTGGTGTGGCGCGCCAGGGCGCCGTCGAGCATGTCGAAGAGGCCGCTAACCAGCACCACCACGCCGGCGATAATGAGGTGCCCGGTGGCGATGAGGGCAGCCGCTCCCAGGGAGATGGCAAAACCCAGCCAGGTCAGGGTGGTGGGGGTGATGTGGGTCTTCTCTAGGAGCGGGACCAGTGGCTCGGTGAGCTGGTAGGCGGACTTACGAACTTCGGTCAGTTTTGGCATGAGCTCTTACTTTTCTGGAAAACAGCTTGCGTGTGTCTTCGATAATCATTCTTCGTAGCGAGAACGTCTCCCGGTACTGAGACCTGCCGAGCACTTCCTGGTAGAGGTCGAGCACTCGGCGGGCGACGTTGGCCCAGTCGTACTCCTGGGCCTTGAGCCTGCCCCGCTGCCCCATTTCCTCCCTCAGACTTTGGTCACCGAGCAGCGAGGTCAGGGCTTGAGCCAGGCTCCCGGCATCCTTGGGGGGCACCAGAAGCCCCTCGGCGCCGTGGGCTAGGATACTGGCGTAGCCGTCGATATTAGAGGCGACCACTGGCTTGGCGGCCGCCATCGCCTCAAGCAGGACGATGCCGAAGCTCTCCCAGCCGGTGGCCGGGGCGCAGAAGACGTCGGCCGTTCTGTAGTATCTGGGTAGCTCCTGGTAGTCGGCATAGCCGACGAAGACGACGTCCCTGAGGCCGAGCTTAGCGACCTGCTTTTCGTATTTGTCCCGCAGGTTACCGCCCGGCCCCACGATGATGAGCCGCGAGTCGGGGACGTTTTGTTTGACCTGGTGGTAGGCCTTGAGGAGGTAATCGGCCCCCTTCCGTTTCTCAAGGCGTCCCACAAACAGGATGTTCCGTTTCCCGTCGGCGAACTCGGCAACCGGTTCTGCCTCGGGGGAGAAGTGCCTGGTGTCGACGCCGTTGGGGATGATGTTGTAGTCTGCCGGGAAGTACTTGTTGACGAAGTTCCGGGCCGGGTTGGATACGGCGATGTGGCCGTCGAGCTTGCTGAACCACCTTTTGAAGAAGACGGGGCCGAAGGGTTTGGCGATGTTGTATCCCTTGCCGTCGAAGGCGTGAAAGGTGCCTACGTTGGCGGTGCGGGACATGCGCAGCACGGTGGTACACAGCATCGGCATCAGGGGTTCGTGAAGGTGGACGATGTCGAACTTCTCTCTTTCCAGCATATCGGTTATCTGAGTTGACAGGCGGGGCGATATGGTGACCCGGGCCACCGAGCCGCTCACGGGAATGGCGCTCGGTTTCCCGATGTGGATGAACCGGTCGCCGAGGGTGGTAATCGGGCTTGAAGCCGGGGCGATGAACTTCACCTCGTGGCCCAGTTGAACCAGCTGGGTGCCCAGCGACGTAATGTGGTTGACCACGCCGCCGGGGTAGGCGAAATCATAAGGCGAGACTAAAGCTATCTTCATTTAGTTGCCTCTGCCTGAACCCGCACTAAGCCGCTTCCCCGTCATGTGGCAGAGCCAGCCTTCTTCTTGGCCTGCTTGCAGTTGGTAATAAAGTCCTCCACCTTACGCCGTGCCTCGTCGTCGGTGTACTGTATGGGCGGCGATTTCATGAAATAGGAAGAGGGAGCCGTCAGCGCGCCCTTGAGCCCGCAGTCCAGGGCGAGCTTACAGCACCTGATGGCGTCGATAACCACCCCGGCCGAGTTGGGGCTGTCCCAGACCTCCAGCTTCAGCTCCAGGTTCAGGGGGACGTCGCCGAAGGTGCGTCCCTCCATCCTGATGTGGCAGAACTTGCGGTCCAGTAGCCAGGGGACGTAGTCGCTGGGGCCGACGTGGATATCGTCGGGGTCGAGCTGGTAGTCCAGCTGCGAGGTGACGGCGTTGGTCTTGGATATCTTCTTGGACTCGAGGCGTTCCCGTTCCAGCATGTTCAGGAAGTCGGTGTTGCCCCCGAAGTTGAGCTGGTAGGTTCGTTCCATCTTGACGCCGCGGTCCTGGAAGAGGCGGGTGAGCACGCGGTGAACGATGGTGGCCCCGACCTGGGACTTGACATCGTCGCCGATGACCGGCAGCCCCTTTTCCTCAAAGCGTTTTTGCCAGTACTTCTCGCGGGCGATAAAGACGGGGATACAGTTGATGAAGCCGCAGCCGGCAGTCATTACCTGCTCCACATACCACTTGGTGGCTTCCTCGCTGCCTACAGGCAGGTAGTTAAGCACCACGTCGGTCTTGGTCTCCTTGAGGATGCTGACGATGTCGGCGGTGGGCCCGGGCGCCTTCTGTATCTTCTGCGATAGATACTTACCGAGCCCGTCGTGGGTCATGCCCCGCTCCACCTTGACCCCGGTGGTCGGGACATCGGTAAACTTAAAGGTGTTGTTGGGTGGGGTGAAGATGGCCTGGGCGAGGTCCTTACCCACCTTGTTCTTGTCGATATCGAAGGCGGCCACGAAGTTGATGTCGCTTATGTGGTAACCCCCCAGGTTAACGTGCATCAGTCCGGGCACGAACTCCTTCTCTTTGGCCTTCTGGTAGTGATGAACGCCCTGCACCAGAGAGGAAGCGCAGTTGCCCACCCCGATGATAGCTACATTTATGTTACCCACCTTGACTCTTCTCCTTTCCAGCAGTAGCGGGCTAAAAAGACTCACTAACTGAATTATAGGCAGGCTGTCAAGCGTCTGCCCGTCTTCGTCGGCCGTCCACAGCCGGTTACTTTAGTTAATTAACGGAACACCCTCTTGGGGTGCCAGCACCCGTTTTTCGGATTGAAGCGTAGCACACCCAAGAAGAGGCCGTCAAGGGTGTAGGCGCGATAGCAGTCCCGCCCCCCGGTTTCCGGCTCTCCGGCCGGGATTTCCAGGGCTAAGGGCTGCCCGTTTCTGGCGAGCTCTTCCTGCTCGCGGCTTAAGATTACGGCGGCCCAGTCCAGGAACACGGCGTCCAGGGGGTAGACGTAGCGCTGCCAGTAGCCGTGGCGGCAGGCTTCCTCGAAATCACTTAAGGGAACGGCGTCCCCGAGGTCGAAGATGCCGCAGCGCAGGCGGGTTAGACTAGTCAGGGTGGCGCCGCAGCCGAGCACCTGCCCCAGGTCGTGGGCCAGGGAGCGGATGTAGGTGCCCTTGCCGCAGGTTACCTCTATGGTGAAAAAGGGCGGCTGCCAGTCGCTGAGCTCCAGGCGGTCTATTCTGACCGGGCGGCTTGGCCGTTCCACCTGAATGCCGGCCCGCGCCAGCTCGTAGAGCCGCCTGCCCTGGTGCTTCACCGCGCTGAACATGGGCGGTGTCTGTGCCGTCAGGCCGCGAAAGCCGTCCAGCGCCGATAAGACCTGCTCCCGGCTAATCCCCGAGGGGTCTTCCCGCCGGGTGGTCCGGCCGCTTGAATCGTAGGTATCGGTAGTCCTGCCCAGCTCAATCCGGGCCCGGTAGACCTTGGTGGTGTCCGTGAGGAAGGCGCTAACCTTGGTGCCCTGGCCGAGACAGACCGGCAGGACGCCGGTGGCGTCGGGGTCGAGGGTGCCGGTGTGGCCCACCCGCCGCTCCCCGGTTAGCCTCCTTACCCTGGCCACGACGCCGAAGGAGGTTATGCCCTGGGGCTTCCCGATGTTTAGTATCCCGTCCACAGCGAACCTCGGTGCTTATCCAGGACTACCATCCGGGGCGGCCCGGCTGAGGCGGGCTTGCAAGCTACCCCGGTTAGCCCTCTAGCCGGCGGTTGGTCTCGTCTTTAGTGACCTGGTCGATTAGCTGCAGGATATGGTCTCCCTGCTCGATGGAGTTATCCCAGCAGAAGTTAAGCTCGGGGGTGCGCCGCAGCTTCAGGTTGTGGGCCAGCTCTTTACGCAGGAAGCCGGCGGCGGACTCGAGCACCTCGAGTATCGCCTGCTTTTCCTCGTCGCTACCCAGGTGGCTGACGAACACCTTGGCGTGTCTCAGGTCGGTGGAGGTGGCGACCTCGGTCACCGCCACGAAGGTGTTGAGTCGGGGGTCTTTTAGCTGACGCTGGAGTAGTTCGCTGAGTTCGCGGCGGATGAGCTTGTTTACCTGCTCGATGCGATGCCCCATAACTAAAGCCTGGCTTCGGGGCTACTTACTGATTTCAGTGCGGAAGAATTCCAGTGTGTCGCCGACCTGAAGGTCGTTACAGTCTTTAAGGCCCACCCCGCACTCATAGCCAGCGGCTACCTCCTTCACGTTATCCTTAAAGCGCTTGAGGCTGCTGACCGTGGACTCGCAGA
>CAZXVG010000007.1:13826-17131 GCA_964644205.1 uncultured Dehalococcoidales bacterium
CCGGGATTCCCGCGGCGGATGGCAGGGGCCCAGCCTCCCCGCGCCGCAGCCGGGCGGAGCCGCCGCGGGTTATCTTCCCCTCGGTGACATAGGCGCCGGCGACCTTTTGCTGCTTGCCGAGTGAGAAGACATTCCTCACCTCGGCCTGCCCCTCGATAACCTCGACATAGGTGGGTTCCAGCATCCCCTTCAGGGCGCTGCTCACATCGTTCACCAGGTCGTAGATTACCTTGTAGGAGCGGATGCTGACCCCCTCTCTCCCCGCCAGCCGGCGGGCTCCGGTCTGGGAGCCAACGCCGAAGCCGATAATTATACCCTTGGAGGCGACGGCCAGCATAACGTCGCTCTCGGTGACGTTACCCGTGCCGCTGTGGATAACCCTCACCTGGACCTCATCGGTGCTCAACTGCTGCAAGGAGCTCCTTATCGGTTCGATGCTGCCCTGCACGTCGGCCCTGAGAATGATATTGAGTTCCTTCACCTGGCCGGCGCTTATCTGGTCATAGAGGTTGCTCAGGTTGACGGCTCCGGATTTCTGCTTCTCTTCCTGCCGTTTCTGAATCAGCTTCTGTGCCTGGCTTTCGCTGGTGACCACGTTCATGGTGTCCCCGACCTGAGGCACGCTGCCTAGGCCCAGGATTTCCACCGGGGTCGCCGGCTCCGCCTTCCTCAGGTGCTTGCCCAGGTCGCTGAACATGGCCTTTACCCGTCCCCAGGTGGTACCTACGACCAGGGTATCGCCTACCCTTAGGGTTCCTTCCTGAACCAGTACCGTGGCCAGCGGCCCCTTGGTCTTGTCCATCTTGGCTTCGATAACGACCCCGACCGCGGGGCGGGACGGGTCGGCCCGGATTTCCTCCATCTCGGCTACCAGCAGCAGATTCTCCAGGAGCTCGGCGATGCCGGTTTTCTCCTTGGCGGAGATGGGGGCACAGACCACATCGCCCCCCCATTCCTCGATGAGCAGGCCGGCGTCGGCCAGCTGCTGTTTAACGCTGTCGGGGTTGGCTGTGGGCTTGTCAATCTTGTTTATGGCTACTACGATGGGCACCCCGGCCGCCCGGGCGTGGTCGATAGCTTCCAGGGTCTGGGGCATGACTCCGTCGTCGGCGGCCACTACCAGGATGACGATGTCGGTTACCTGCGCCCCCCGGGCCCGCATGGCGGTGAAGGCCTCGTGCCCCGGTGTGTCCAGGAAGGTGACCTTGTGCCCCCCCACCTCGACCTGATAGGCGCCGATATGCTGGGTTATGCCCCCGGCCTCGGAGGCCATGACGTTGGTCTCGCGGATGGCGTCCAGGAGCCGGGTCTTCCCGTGGTCGACGTGCCCCATGATGGTAACCACCGCCGGGCGCGGCTTCAGGTTCTTGCGGGCCTCACCCTTGAGGTGCTGTCCCTTCTTGAAGTCGATGACGGTGCTCGATAGCTTGCGTGCCGCTTGAGGCTCCGGGCGCGGCTCGTAGCCCAGAGCGGTGGCCACGGTAGACGCGGCTTCGTAGTCGATAATCTGATTGATATTGGCCATGATGCCGATTCGCATCAGCTGCTTGATGACGTCGATGGCGCTTGCCTCGAGGGTTTCCGCCAGCTGACGCACGCTTAAGGTAGGCGCAATCTCCACCGGGCGCACCTCGGCTGGTTGAGCGCCGGCCCGGGGTCCTCTCGCGGCTGGGGCTGGCCTGCCTTCCGAATCACTCGTTCCGGCCACTATTCGCATCTCCTTCTATAATCTCCCTGGCCTGCCGCCAGAGCTCTTCCCGGTTCCGGTCGCTGAGGGTTGTCCGCAGGGCATACTCCAGACGGTTGCTCTTCAGCCCGGCTTCCCAGCATTCCAGGCTGGGGCAGAGATAGGCGCCGCGTCCGGCGGACCTTCCCCGGCGGTCAATCTCGACCTCGCGCTCGGCCGGGCATACCAGGCGGATTAGCTCCCGCTTGGGTCTTGCCCGCCGGCAGGCGATGCAGGTTCGCTCGGGAATGTGCTGGTTAATAGCCTTCGTTCTCCTCATAGTCTTCCAGGCTCTGTGATACCCGGCGGCGTTTCTTAATCTTGATGCCGTCCTCGGCAGCCGCCTTGCCCGGAGCGCTCTTCTTCTTTTTCTTCTTGGCTTTGACACCCGCTTTAACCGGGGTCGGTATCGTGATGTCCTCGGCAAACCTTATCTCGGGCTTTTCTTCGCTGGTCGGCGCTTCGGGGGTAACCGGGGTGAGGACCTCGCTCTCGACGGCCTCCTCTAGCTCCTCAGCTTCCTCGGTTATCTCCTTAGCCTCCGCCGCTGCCGGCTCCTCGAAAACGGCTGCCTCGGCGGGGAGCTCCTCCTCGGCTACGGCTTCGGCTTCGGTAGCCAGGGCCTTGGCTGCTTCCTCGGCCTCGGAGGCGCTCTTGATGTCAATGCGCAGGCCGATAAGCTTGGCTGCCAGCCTGACGTTCTGTCCCTCCTTACCGATGGCCAGGGAAAGCTGATTATCGGGCACCACTACGGTGGCCGTCTCCCCCTCCTCGTTCACGCTGACGCTTACCACATGAGCCGGGCTCAGGGCATTGGTGATGAAGGTAGACTTATCCGGGCTCCACATGATAACGTCTATCTTTTCCCCGCTCAGCTCGTTGACGATATTCTGTATCCTGATGCCCCTCAAGCCGACGCAGCAGCCGACGGGGTCGATGCCTTCCTGGTGGGCGACCACGGCTACCTTGCTCCGGTAGCCGGCCTCGCGGGCGATTGCCTTTATCTCCACGGTGCCGTTGAGAATCTCCGGGATTTCGAGCTCGAAGAGCCTGCGCAGCAGGTTGGGGTGAGAGCGCGAAACCAGCACCCTCGGCCCGCGGTTGGTCTGGATTACCTCCAGGAGGCAGACCTTGAGCCGCTGGCCGACCCGGTACCTTTCGTTGTGTACCTGCTCGGCGGCGGGCAGTATGGCCTCGGTTCGACCCAGGTCAATGAAGAGCTGCCTGGGCTCGATGCGGCGCACCATGCCGGTAACGATTTCGCCTTCCTTGTCGGCGAACTCCTCGAATATGGCGCTGTGCTCCGCTTCGTGGAGACGCTGCAGGATGACCTGCTTGGCGGTCTGCGCGGCGATGCGACCCGCATTGCTTGGGGTGGCCTCTATCTCCACCGTGTCGCCGAGCTGGGCGTCTGGTTTGAGCTTGAGCGCCTCTTCCAGGGTGATCTCACGGCGCTGGTCCGTGGGCACCTCGACCACCGTCTTCTGGAGCCATACCTTGATGCCGCCGGTGTTGGGGTTAATTCTGACCAGGATATCCTGGTTGGGCGCGAAGTTGTTCTTCTTGTAGGCCGACACCA